>DPMS01000884.1 GCA_003541285.1 Actinomycetota bacterium | reverse complement strand
ATCGCCTGGTGGCATAGGTTTTCGGCACCCACAGGTACAGGGTGTGGGTGCCCGATCACCTGCCTCGGCTGGACGTGGCGCATGCTTTCGCGCTGGTGCAGTTGCCGCTGCACCTGAACTGGTCGGTGCCTGGACGGGTACTCGACCTGGGCTCGCGTGCTGACTGCGCGCGCGTGTATGAGGTCGTACTGCAAGAGGGACGCCCAGCCGACATCCTGGCCTACGTGGACGGGGCGCTGCTTCTTGACCTGTGGGGCGAACTGGTGCTCCCGCGGGCGGTCCGGTCAGCGTGGCGCCAGTGATTCAGGCGTCCTACGAGGTAGCATCGTAGATGCCGGAAGCGGTCCGCGGGGACGAAACCGGACGGGCAGCTCGCCGGACCTGACGGATTTCCAGCTTGACGTCGCCAGGATATTCTTCGCGCTGCCCGCGAGCAAGGGTTTCCTGCGTCCGCTGGTCAAGGAGCAGATGGTGGGACGGGAACTGGAACGACGGTCAACACGGATTCGAGCCCATTGAAGTCTGCGGGGTTGGTTGTGAACAGGGGAAGCCTGTTCGCGGCGGCGATGCTCGCGATCATCAGGTCAGCCACGCGTCTCCGCGGCTTGCGGCCCATGCTGATCACCTCGGCGGCGATGATCCCGTACTGCCGGGCGGCTTCCACGTCGAACGGCAGCGGGCTGAAGGTTGCTTCCACTCGCTGAACGCGCATGACCCGCCGGGCGCGCTCAACGGCACCCTCGGCCGAATGTACCCCTGCCGACAGCTCGGCGAGGCTGACCGTGCTGGTGAGGAGCTCAGCGGGCAGCTGGTCGACCGCCAGCCGCTCCAGGTAGGTAAGGATGTTAGTGTCGCCGAGCCCTCGCAGGTAGCGGGCGGTCACTCCCCGTCCCCGGGTTCGCGGACGCGTTCGTAGGCGTCGAAGGATGCCTCAGTGTCGGCGTAGCGATCCTGCTCGGCGCGGAACGTCTCCGCGCTCATGGGCGGCAGGTCCTGGAACAGCGTCATGAGTTCAGTGACCGGAACCGACTTGCGGCGCGCCGGGGTGGCCTGGTGAACATAGGCATCGATGGCAGCCAGCGCGACTTGCTGCATGGAACGATGCTCAGCCTCTGCCTTGCGCCGGAGGGCCTCCGTCTGTTCGTCGCTGAGCCGAAGTGTCATGGCCATGAGCAAATGATACCGCATGGTATCAGTTGTGCCTAGCTCGGTGCCGGACCCGTGACCAACCCCCGCGAATGGGGAGTCGCTCACTGAACCAGGCGGTACCGCCGATTGGGACTGCGGGGCGGTGCGGTCGCCTCGATGAGTCCGTTGGTAAGGAGTTTCCGCAGCGCCTGAGTGATCCCGCTGCGGCTGAGGACGGCTGGCATCCTGATGGTCACAAGCCGCTCCGGCCGGTCGTCCCCGCCCAGCCGGTCACCCCCGTACCGCATGGTAAGCATCCGCATCGCGGCGCGCCGCGATTGATCGGCGCGTCTGCAGCGTGTCCGCCCCCGCGCTGCGGGCATCTGGTGGAATCCTGTCTCCTGGGTCGGAGTTCTCGGAGGTTCGCATCGTGGGGAAAGCCAGCCGTAACCGGCGGCAGAAGAAGGACAGGGAGCGCCAGCGCCGCCGCGCGGAGCGGGCGGCGGACCTGGGCTGGTCGCCGGGCCGGCAGAGTGTCCCGTCGCAGCGGGAGCTTGTCGTGACCGCGGTGAGCGCGGCGGTCGATGCCGTCTGCCGGGGTGACGAGCGCGGTCTCGCGGAGTACCTCAGGCTGCTGGCGGCGGAGCAGTCGCCCGGCTGGACGCAGGCTGTCAGCCGGGAGATCGCCGGCTTCCTGCGTCTTTCCGTCACGGCGGCGTGGCGGCGCGGCTGGCAGCCGGCGGAGCTGGTCAGGCACGTTGGCCGGGAACTGGGCGACGCGTACGCGGGCATGGCCGCCGGCATGGTCGCGGACGAGATGCGCGGCTACGCCTCCGGGATGGTGGATGACCGCTGGGCCGCGCAGGTGCTGGCGCTCGGTGCCGAGGTGTGGTGGGGGAGCGACGCCGAGTTCCTGTCCGCCCGGGATGGGGAACCGCTGCGGGTCGCCATCGAGCTGCTGCACCTGCTGCAGCACATGCCCGTACTGGAACGGCTGTGCCCGCTGCCGGGCACGGCCCGTGCAGGGGTGTGGGCGGCCGGCAGCGACGCGGACGCGCGGATCCTGGGCAGGATCCGCGCGCTGCTGGCGAAGGCGGAGTCGACGGAGTTCCCGGAGGAGGCGGAGGCGCTGTCGGCCCGGGCGCAGGAGCTGATGGCCAAGCACAGCATCGATCACGCGCTGCTCGCCGCCCAGTCCGGGAGCAAGGACAAGCCGGCCGCGCGGCGGCTGCCGGTTGACAACCCGTACGAGTCACCGAAGGCGACGCTCCTGCACGTTGTCGCGCAAGCCAATCACTGCCGGTCGGTCTGGCAGACGGCGATTGGCATGTCCACGGTGGTCGGGTTCCCGTCCGGCCTGGACGCGGTGGAGCTGCTGTACACGTCGCTGCTGGTGCAGGCCAACACGGCGATGCTGGCCGAAGGTGCGAAGAAGGACGCCTCCGGGCGGTCGCGGACCCGGGCGTTCCGCCAGTCGTTCCTGGTGGCCTACGCGTACCGGATCGGGGTGCGGCTGTCGCAGGCGACTATGCACGCGGAGCAGGAGGCGGCGACTGCCGCGCCCGGCAAGGATCTGGTGCCGGTGCTCAAAGAGCGCCACGAGGCTGTCGATAAGGCCATCGGTGAGATGTTCGGTGACGGTCTCGTCTACGACCGCGGGAGCCGTGCGACCGACGAGGAGGGGTGGGCCTCTGGCCTGGCCGCCGCTGACACGGCGGTGCTGCACAACCGGGAGCAGGTTAGCGCCTGAACATGCCGCAACAGCCCCCAGCTTTGCCTGCCCCGCTGGATCTTGCCTGGGTCCGGCAGCGCCCAGCGCAACCGCCGCCCCGGGACCCGGCGGCAGGCCGAGATGGAGAGGGACCGCGTGCCACGGCGGGACCGGCGGGGTAGCAGCCGCGGCCGGTGCGTCCGAATGCCCGGGAGATCAGATGGCGGAATGCATGGCGAGCTGACCGGTCTGGGCTGCACAGTCGCGCCAGGACTGTCAGCCGCTCGACAGGCTCCGTCATCGCGCCCACGCCATGACCGGCGCCAGCGTCGCTGG
>DPMS01000190.1 GCA_003541285.1 Actinomycetota bacterium | reverse complement strand
ATGAACAGCTGGCCGCCGGGCACCAGCACCCGGGCGGCGGCGGCCAGGAAGCGGCCGAGGTCGAAGTGGTGAACGCAGTTGAACGCGGTGACCACATCGAGGCTGGCGGTCCGCAGCGGCAGCTCTTCGGCGGCTGCCAGCAGCGGCGCCACCCCACGGGGGTGGCCGTTGCTGCCGGCCTGGAGCTGGGCCAGCATGGCCACCGAGACGTCGCTCGCGGCCAGCCGCGAGCCGCCGGGCAGCAGGGCGCGCAGCAGCCGCGTGTACCGTCCCGTCCCGCAGCCGATATCCAGGCCGGTGACGGGCCGGCCGGGCAGGAACTGGCAGATCTTGCGCACCGGCGCCTCATCAGTGGTACGCAGCGATTCGTAGGCGGCGGCTACCCGCTCGAAATGGCCGTCCACAGTCACCTCCGGCACCTCCCTACGCTGGGCCTGCTGGCGGCCATCATGTGCTCGCCTTGCTCATTTCACACACTGTTCACCCGCACGACAAGACCAGGAGCCCTCATGGGTGCCGTGTGGCGTGCGTGTGGCGCAAGGAAAGGTCACTGCGACGGGGCTGGCATCATGAGAGGTGATGAGCAGTTCACGTTCCCGCCGCTTCCCTGTGACCGTCACCCATCTTCCGGTCACGCGCTGCCAGATCTGCCACCGCACCGTCGCGTACCGGCCCGGTAACCTCAGCGAGGTCTTGACCGAGCACTATCGCCAGACCCATCCCGAAGTGCTCGGCCTCCCTTCCCGGTAGCCGCCACCGAGACCCTCAGCGCTGTCCGCAGATGCCGCCACGGGCCTGCNNGCCCAAGGCCGACCATGACCCAGATCGCCCACATCTGGCTGTTCTGTGCGCACGCATGGGCGGTCGGCTTTGATCCAGCTGCAACGGCCTGATAGACCCGCAAGGAAGGTGGCCCGCGCCGGTGCTGACGCTGTCGCTTAGCCCGATTCCTGGCCGTGGCTCTAAGCTAAGGCGGGCATCTCCGGCCCGGGACCGGCCTGCCAGCAACGGAAACGAGCACTGATGCCGATGGTGGCTGGGTGCGGGCGGGCGATGTCGAGAACAGGTTGTCGGCGGCACCCCATGCCACCGGTACGGCGACGGCAGCAACCCCCCTGTGCCGCATGCCGGGGCGGCCAGCATCACCAGCCCGACCCGGCTGGCCTCGCTAGGTAACTCGGCCAGCGAACGAGAAACGACCCGAGGTGGTGACAGCATGCGGAGAAGGGCAGGCTGCCCAATAGGAGACGCCCATGACCCAGGTCCCGGGCGGGCAGCTCAGCCTGCGTGAGCGTGCCCGCTGCCACGAAGTGATCCGGGCACAGTTCGGAGGGTACGAACGCTGCCACCGCCACGCCGGCCACCAGCCACTGCCCCACCATGTGAGGGACCGGTCCTGGTCAGGGAGCTGGTCAGCCGGAACAGCACGCATCAAGTTCGGGGTGGGCTGCGATGACGGGTGCGCCTTTGGTGACGAAGTGTCGATGTGGGGCGGCCCGGGCGAGACATTAACGGCGGCGCGGTGGACGCGGAGGAGCCCACGCTGACAGGCGCACCAGCGGCGCCGCGTAGAAACCCTGGCCAGCCCGACCGCACCATCCGGATCTGGGATCCTGAATCTGGCGATCAGGTCACCGCATTCGAAGGCCACCGCAGCCAGGTCATCTCCGTTTACCGATCACCGTCCGTGGCCGGGGCCTGCGCCGTCCTGCGTGCCTTGCGAGCAGCGACACTGACGGACAGCCTTCGGCGCGGTCAGTTCACAGCGAGCACGTGCACACTGCAGACAGCGTGGTCGTAGCCGGAGATCCCACCGCCCGTGCAGTGCGTCAGCCCAACGCTGGGGCGGTGCTCCAGGGTGGTCGTGCTGCCGCGCAAGTGCCCAGCCACCTCCACCACCTGCGCAATCCCCGTGGCCCCGAGCGGATGCCCCCGGGACAGCAGACCGCCGCCCGCGTTGACCGGATGCCGGCCGGAACGTTCGGTGACGCCCTCTCTCAGCAACCCCGGCGCCTCGCCGTAGCCGCACAGGCCTAGCGCCTCGTAATAGAGCAGTTCCGCGATGGTGAACGCGTCGTGCAGTTCGATGACGCCGAGGTCCTGGGGCCCGATTCCCGCTGCCGCGTAAGCCTGCCCGGCCACCCTCGTGGTCAGGTCTTCGCGGGTCATGTCGTGCGCTCCTACCGTGCCCGAGTCCACGACTGAGGCGGCCACCTGTACTGCCCGCGGCCAGGTGCGGGCGTCCGGCCGGTGCCGGGACACCACGACGGCCGCCGCACCATCACCGCTGCCGCAACACTGCAGCAGCGTCAGCGGGTCAGCGATCGGGCGGGACTTCAGCACCTCATCCAGCGGCGTCAGCCTGCGGAACTGCGCGTTGGGGTTCAGCGCGCCGTTGGCGTGGTTCTTTACCGACACAGCGGCCAGATCTTCGACCGTTGCCCCGGTCGCCCGCAGGTAACGCTGTGCCCGCATCGCGTAGACGGCCGGCATGGTAAGGCCCTGAGCCACGTCGGGATCAGTTGCGTTGAGCCGGAGCGTGCCCCCGCCGAAGACCGAGAGTTGCTCCACTCCGATGACGAGAGCCGTGTCCAGCTCGCCAGCCCGGATCGCACCCACGGCAAGATGCAGAGCCACTGCGGAGCTGGAGCAGGCCGCCTCCACGTTGTACGCGGGCCGCCCGGTCAGGCCGAGGCCTGCCGCGATGCGCTGGGCCGGGAGCATCCCACCGTAGACGTTGCCGCAGTACACGGCGTCGATGTCCGTCGAGGAGGCCGCTGAGGCGGCCAGCGCGTCCCAGGCCGCTGGCACGGCCAGCTGCTCCAGGGTCCGGTCCGGGTAACGCCCGAACGGAATGATGCCGGTTCCGTGCAGATACACCTCTGCCATCTCATGCTCCTGTCTTCGGCAAGGCTGCCTCCGGAATGGCCGGCTCCGGGAATGCCGCCTTCCGGAACGCCCAGCCCAGCAGCGGGGCCTCCGGCTCTTCGCGGAGCACCGCGACCACGACATCCACCGCCTCGTTCACGTCCACCTCCGGGCCAGTGAACCGCCCACAGATCCGCAGGCCGCCAGCGAAGTCGGCGTAGCCGATGCGGTACGGCGCCTCGATGCCGGGCTCGCTGGTCCGCACGGTGCTGATGGCGTAGACCGTGCCCGGCCCCGGTACGGCCTCAGCAGTCAGCGCGTCCCGGTTCCAGCAGCGCGGGCAGATCTGGGCGGCCGGGAAGGTGAGGGCGGCGCACCGCGGGCACCTGGTGGCGAGCAGTTCGCACCGGCCGGCCGCCAATGGGCGCCAGGAATCTGGCAGCAGTGGGCGACCCCTGACCTCCCTGCCGTCCGGCAGCCGGACCGGCTCCGGCGACCGGACCGGCGGGGACGGCTCAGCCATCGCTTCCGAAGACGTCGAAGCTGTGCCGACCGAGCGTCAAGTGCTCATACTCGGCTTCCAGCGCGCGCAGCGTGCGGCCGCCCACCAGGTCCAGGTAGTCGTCGTGGCTCTCCGGGCCGAAGACATACTTGTCCAGGTAGGCGTCCAGCCCGCTCCGGTCGCCCTTGCGGAAACCGGCCGTGGCCCGCACGTACGCTTCGATGTGCTCGCCATCCTCCGCGTAGAAGGCGTGGGACGCGTAGGGGTGTGACCCGTAGGGCGCGACCACGACCGCGTCCGCGTACGGCACCGACGTCATGATCGGGTTGCGGCGGATGTGGGCATTGGACACCAGCCGTTCCACGGTCAGGGCGACCCGGTCCGCGGCCCGGGCCATGATCCGGTCGCCGAACCGGGCCCCGGGGTGCTGGCCGTTGCCGTAACTGTCTGCCCAGCCGACGTGCAGGAACGCCCAGTCAGGCGAGATCGCCGGCACCGCGACGTACTCCTTCCCGTCGCCGAGCGGGCTGGTGAAGACCTTCAGGTCCGGGTTGAGGTCGACGATGCTGGTGCCGATGCCGCCCCGCCAGGCCATGAACTCCTGGCCCATGGCCTTGGCCTGAAGGCCGGCGTACAGGATGTATTCCGAGCTTTCCCACAGCTCCACCTGCTCCTTTTCCACCATCGTCCGGAAGCAGCTGCCGAGCGGCGCGTACAGTTCCGCACCGCAGTACGGGGCGATCAGCTTCCCGACCACGCCAGCGCCGAGCAGCAGGTCGATCTCCAGCCCGCCCGTCGCCGAGCCGATGATGGTGAGGTTCTTCTTGCCCTGCCGGATCAGTTCCCGGACCAGCGGCATCGGGTGGTTGGCGGTGACGAATCCGCCGATGGCCACGGCCTGGCCGTCGGAGATCTGGGCGACCACGTCCCGGGCGGTGCTTACCACCTCACGGCGCGGCGGCGGGCCGTCCGGCAGCTCGATCGGGCCGGCCTGCAGCGGCTGCGCTCCCCTGCTCATTTCCGGAGCACTCCCTTCCTGTCGATAGCGGTGCGGAGGATGTGCAGCTCGGCCGCGGACGGCGGTTCAAGCTCCACGAAATGGGCAGAACGGACAATCTCCCAGCCGGTGTTCTCCGCCACCTCCTCCTCACTGTGCCCGGGGAAGAGCCCGGCCAGGGCGGCGGTCCGGTCCGGGCCGGAGAAGTCGAACACGCAGCGCGGGCTGACGATGAACTGTGGTCCGTTGCCGGCAAGATCCTTTTCCCGGTAGGTCTTCGGGCCGGGCATGGACACGTAGTCGGCTTGGTCCACGAACCGCTGCTTGTCGTGCGCGGTCATGAACACGAACGCGTCCCGGACGGTGGTGACGTCGTTGATGCCGACGCTGCCGGGCCCGCGGAAGCTGAACCTGCCCTTCCCACCGGCCCCGATCAGGTTCGTGTTGCCGTGCCGGTCCACCTGGATGCCGCCGACGAAGAACTTGTCGGCGAAGAAGTACTTGTTGGTGGAGCGCCACTTGTCGGTGTCTTCGTAGTAGTCGCGGCCGCCGGGCGGGCCGTAGTGGTTGAAGGTGTCGTGGTGCTCGAAATACGCCTCCGCCCAGCCCATGATCCGGTAGTCGACGGACGTCTTCGGCAGTTCGTCTACCTCCACGCCAGCGACGTTGCACAGGAAAGCACCCCCGCCGAGCTGGAGCTTCAGGTTCGGGGCGTGCATCTTCTGCGCGAGCATGGTCGCGGCGAACGAGATCTCGGTATGCGCCCCGGAGCAGATCCGGTCGGTGTCGCGGATCTGCCGGGCCAGGAAGACCGCCATCGTCTCCTTCCAGCTCGCCGGGGGGCTGTCCGGCTGCTGCCCGGCGACGTCGAGTGTCGCTGTCACAGTTCCTCCACTCTGTTGGTGACCGAGGGGTCTTGCTGGCCCGGGTCTTGCTGGCCCGGGGGGTGCTGGCCCGGGGGGTGCTGGCCCGAGGGATGCTGGCCCGCGGGCCGGCAGGCTCGCACCCCGATGCCGGTCAGCGCGTGCTGACCCAGACCGACTTCTCCTGGGTCAGCGCGTTCATGATCGCGAAACCCATCTCGCGGCCGTGCCCGCTGAGCTTGTAGCCGCCGTACGGGGATGCCGAGTGCACGTTGCCCCAACTGTTGATCCACACGTTGCCGGCCTTGAGCCGGGCGGCCACCCGGTGTGCGCGGCCGATGTCCCGGGTCTGCACCGAGGCAGCCAGCCCGAAGGGCACGTCGTTCGCCAGCTCGATCGCCTCGTCTTCCGAGCCGAACCGGATGACGGCGAGCACCGGCCCGAACACCTCGTTCTGGGCGAGTTCGCTGCCATTGTCCACGTCGTCGAACACGGTGGGCTCGAAGAAGAGGTCGCTGGCCAGGCCCTCGACCCGGATGGTGCCGCCGCCGGTAAGCAGCGTGATACCGGCGTCTCGCGCCCGGCTCACGAAGCCCTGCACCCGCTTGAGCTGTTCGGCGTCCAGCAGCGGCCCGAGGGTGGTGGCCGGATCCATCGGGTCGCCGATGACGGTCTGCTTTTCGATGAGTTCCAGCAGGCCCGCCACCACCTGGTCGTGCATCGACTCGTGCACCAGCAGCCGCGATCCGGCCGTGCAGACCTCGCCCTGGTTGGTGAAGATGGCGGCGTAGGCCATGGCGACGGCGGACCGGAGGTCTGCGTCATCGAACACGATATTCGGCGACTTCCCGCCGAGTTCCAGGGTGACCGGCACCACCCGGTCAGCCGCCGCCCGCTGGATGATCTGGCCCGTCTCCACCGACCCGGTGAACGCGATCAGCGAGACATCCGGGTGGCTGCACAGCGCCGCCCCGGCCTCCGCGCCGTAGCCGGGCACCGCGTTAATGACGCCCGGCGGGATGCCCACCTCGTGGGCCAGTTTCACCAGGGCCATCGGGGACAGCGGCGCCTGCTCGGCGGGCTTGAGCACGACCGTGTTCCCGGCCATGATCGCCGGGGCGATCTTCCAGATGGCCTGGAGCAGCGGGTAGTTCCACGGGATGATCCCGGCCACCACGCCGTAGGGCTCCCGGATGGTGTAGTTCAGGAACCGCCCGGGCACCGGGACGGTCCGTCCCTCGATCTTGCCTGCCATGCCGGCGAAGTACTCGATCGCCTCCGGCGCCGACCGGAGGTCGACCTTGCGGCTCACCGTGATCGGCTTGCCCATGTCCCGGGTCTCGATGGTGGCGAGTTCGTCGGCGTGCTCGGTGACGGCCCGGGCGAGCGCGTACAGGTAGGAGGCGCGCTTGGCCTGGCTGGTCGCGGCCCAGCTCCCGGCGGCGGCCGCCGCGGCGGCCGCCGCCGCGGCGACGTCGGCAGGGCCGGCGCAGGCGACACTGCCGATGGTCTCGCCGGTGGCGGGACTGGTCACCTGGATCGTCGCGCCCGAGGCAGCCGCCCGCTCCTCCCCCGCGATGAACAGTCCGTAGTCGTACGGCACCGTGTGCTCCTTTCTTCAGCGGGCCGTCCGCCTGGCCGCGGCCACGGCGAGCGGACGGCCGGTCAGGTGGGCAGTGCTTGCAGGCAGGACATTTCCCGGGCGGGCATCTCCTTCAGCGACTCCGCGAAGCACTCGCCGACGCTGCGCAGGAACTGGCGGACTTCCTTGTCCGCGGTGAGCTGCTTGGCGAAGTCGGCGAACTCGCCGTCGAAGTCGACCCGTTCGATGTATACCGCGCCAAGCAGCCATTTCTCGATGCTGTTCAGGCCGTGTATGCCCGCAGCAACCCGGGCGAGGACCGGTTCGTACTGCTCGTTCAGTTCCCGCAGGCGGCTGTGCTGGCCGGGCCGGACTGTCAGCTGGAACATGTAGCAGGTCATTGCTCTCCGTCTCGGGATGGGCGTCAGCGCCTGGGCATAGGGGCTCAGGGGGAGCCAGCGGTGGCTGATGGCAGCGGCGCCTGGGCGGCTTCGGCGCCCGCGCCGAACTGGGCGCGCAACTCGCGGCGCAGGATCTTGCCGACCGGGCTGCGCGGCAGCGCGTCAACCAGGAGGAACCGGCGCGGTACCTTGTAGGGCGCGAGATACTGCCGGCAGTACTTCTCCAGCGCTGCCTCATCCAGCTGCGCCCCGGCCCGCGGCACGATCGCGGCCCACGGCTTTTCGCCCTTTACCTGGTCGGGAACTCCGAAGCTGGCGCACAGAGCCACGTCGGGATGTGACTGCAGCACTTCCTCGACCTCCGCCGGATAGACGTTGTACCCGCCGGTGATGATCACGTCCTTGGCGCGGTCGACGATGTAGAAGAAGCCGCTGGCGTCCCGACGGGCCAGGTCCCCGGTGTGCAGCCAGCCGCCGCGCAGAGTGATCTCGGTATCGGCGGGGCGGTTCCAGTAGCCGCTCATGATCTGCGGGCCGCGGGCGATCAGCTCGCCGACCGCGCCATCCGGCACCTCGGCGTCGTGGGCGTCGACGATCCGGACCTCAGTGAACGGGTAGGGCACCCCGCACGACAGCTCCGGCGAGTCACCGAACCGGAGGGTTGCGGTGAGGTTGCCCGCCGCCTCGGTGATGCCGTAGCAGTCAAGGATCCGGCAGCCGAACAGCCGCTGGAACTCCGACCGCACCCGGCTGGGCAGGGGCGCTCCCGCGCTGAAGGCAATCTGCAGGGCGGACAGGTCGAGGCTCGCGACGAACTTCTCATCCAGCTGACAGAGCATCGCGTAAGTCGTCGGCACGCCCGCGCAGGAGGTCGCCTGCAGCCCGGCCAGCAGCGAGGCGAAGCCGGGCGGGTCGAAGACCGGCTGGACGGCCATGGTGGCGCCCGCGACCAGCAGCCCGCCCATGATGATGTTCCCCGGGTACAGGTGCACCAGGGGCAGTGCCTGGGCCAGCACGTCGCCGGGCCGCATCTGCAGGTGGTTGGCTGACAGCAGGGCCTGCATAGCCAGCGAGTGGTGGCTGTGCAGGATCCCCTTGGACCGGCCGGTGGTTCCCGAGCTGTAGGGCAGGCAGGCTGTCGCCTGATCGTCCGGGTAGGGCAGCGGCGCTGGCTCGGCTGCCAGCATCTCAGCCACCGCATGCCAGCCATCCGCGCCGGGCTGCCCCGCGGCGTCACCGGCGCAGATCACGGCCCGGACGGCGGTCCGGGGCAGGACATCCGCCAGCCCGCCGAGCAGCTCCGGCGTGCTGATCACCGCGGCCGCCGCAGAGTCGGTGAGCAGGTACTCCACCTCGTGTGGCGTGAACACGCTGTTGATCGGGTTGGCGATCAGCCCGGCCCGCATCGCCCCGAGGTAGCAGATGATGTAGGAGACAGAGTTCGGGAGATACAGGCTGACCCGGTCCCCCGGCTGGAGACCCAGGTCGAGCAGCGAGCTAGCAAAACGGCATGAGGCATCCCGCAGCTCCGCGTAGCTGAGGCTTTCGGTGCCGACAATGCAGGCCGGGCGGCTGGCATAACGCTCTGCGTTCCCATCTAGCACACGAATCAGACTGGCCATGAAGCGCCTCCGCGAGCTTCATCTATAGTACGATCCCACACTATCCTGGTAACGTACTATGTCAAGAGGCCGCCTGATTCCGGGGGCGGCCAGCGCATGGGCCGTTCCGTTGCTCCCGCCACCTGGGACGGCGGGACAACGTCCGGCGGGCCTACGGGACCGGGCAAACTGGAGGAGTGACGAGAGCAGCACGCAGCGCCGACGAAGAGCCGAGTGAAACGATCCTGGTCACCGCGCCGTCACCGCAGACTGAGCTGTCCGAGCTGGAGGTGGCGCTGCTCGCCCTCCTGAGCATCAGGCCAATGACCGGCTATGAGATCCACCGGCACAACGCCCGCGCGCTGTCCCCGTGGTGGGAGACACCGCGCACGCAGATCTACCCGAAGCTGCGGGAGCTGGAGAAGCGGGGACTCATCGAGCACGAGTACGTGGTCCAGGAGGGCAAGCCCAACAAGCGGCTGTACTCACTGCGCCCGCCCGGCTCCGAGGCACTGTCCCACTGGCTCGGTGGCTCCATCACCGCGCCGGACATGCACCACCACATGATGATGCGGCTCTTCCTCGGGAACCTGCTGCCGGTGGAGGAGACCTGCCGGCTGCTGGCCGACTACCGGGACCGGATGGCCGCCCGCGCCGACTCGCTCCGGCACGCCCGGCAACGTTTCGCCGGCTCGCTGACCGGGCCCTACCGCGCCAGCGTATTCTTCGAGCTACTGAGCTTGGATCACCTGATCGCGATGACTGACCTCGAGGTGGCCGGGACGGACAAGGCCCTGGCGGCCCTGCAGCGCTCCGGCCTGGACCGCGCACTGGCCAGCGGCGACGAGGTGAGCCAGTTGCTTGACGCCATTCGCGACGTCAGCTAGGAGTACTGCGGGCCGCCGGGGCGGTGCCTTCCCGCGTCATTGCGGATGAACCGGCTGGTCACGCCCGCAACGCTGTTGGCCTGGCATCGGCGGCCGGTGCGCTGGCGGTGAACCTGTCCTGCACGAGGAGGCCGGCCGCCGGTCGATGCCCAGCTCGCTGTGCTGATCGGGCAGATGGCGCGGGAGAACCCGGGTTGGGGCGGCACCGCGCCGATCGAGGTCTCCTCCGGCAGCCGCAAGATCTACCGGCTGAGCCGGCGCGGGAGCCGGCGGCTCAACCACGTGATCCACATGACCGCCGTCACCCAGATCCGCTACCGCCACAGCGACGGCCGCGCCTACTACGACCGCAAGCTGGCCGAAGGCAAGACCCCCAAAGAGGCGCTGCGTGCGCTCAAGCGCCGCGTCAGCGACGCCATCTTCGCCCGCCTCCAGGCCGACGCCCGCCGGGCCGCAGCAGGCCCGCGCTGAGAGGCCCGGGAGGGCACGCGGGGAACGACTTTGCCGCCAGCGCGGCCGGCTCACACCCCAGATGCCGGCTCTTCGGCCAAGCCACTCCCGGACCCCGCCGTCACCCTATGACCCCGGCCACCAGCCGCGGCAGCGAAGACCCACCTCTCCAACAACAAGAAACCCCGCAGAAACCCCTGACACAAAGAGGCATTGACAGGGGCGGGAGCGTTATCAAGCCGTCCATTCCTGGTTACCGCACCGATCTGGCTGTTCTGCGTACCCGCGTTTCCGATCGGTCCACCCCGCCGGGGCGGCCAGTTGGCGCAGCTCGCTCTCAGCGGCCAGCCACGCAGGACCTGATGCTGATCCGGCTCTGGCCAGTGGCCGGGGGCGTCCGGTTCACCCCGGCCCTGACCCCGCCGGCCTGATGGGGGCATGCCGCCTGGGTCATGATGGCCGGGTGGAGATCGTGAAGCGGCCAGGGCGCCCGGCTGGTGTCAGGCGGCTGCTGTACCGGCTGCCGGTCTGGCTGTACCGGGCCAGGCTCGGCTGGCTGCTGGGCCACCGGTTCGTCCTGATCAATCACATCGGCCGCACGTCCGGCAGGGTGCGGCAGGTGGTGGTCGAGGTGGCCGAACACGACCGGGTCAGCGGGGCAGTGGCGGTGGTATCCGGGTTTGGCCCGGGCTCGGACTGGTACCGCAA
>DPMS01000311.1 GCA_003541285.1 Actinomycetota bacterium | reverse complement strand
GAGGACCCCCGGCGCCGGGCCGAACTCGCCCGCAAGATCATCGAGGTGGCGACCGGCAAGTACGGCATCGCGATCGAGGACATCGTGATCGACCCGCTCGCCATGCCGGTCGGCGCGGACACCAGCCTCGGGCTGCGGACGCTGGAGACCATCGCGCTGCTGCGGGAGGAGTTCGGCGTCAACATGACGCTCGGCGCGTCCAACGTGTCCTTCGGCATGCCGGAGCGGCACACGCTGGGCGCCGCCTTCCTGCCCATCGCCATCAGCCACGGCCTGACCAGCGCGATCATGNNGGGTGACCATGTTCGACGCCGCGAGCTGGCACGGCATCGCCATCGACTCCACCTGCGGTGGCCATGGCACCTGCAAGAAATGCAAGGTCAAGGTGGTCGACGGGGCGGCGGCCCCGTCGTCGCTGGACATCCGCGCCTTCACCCCCGAGGAGCTGCGCGGTGGCTGGCGGCTCGCCTGCCGCGCCCAGGCCACCGCCGACGCCCGGGTGGAGGTGCCGCCGCTGGTCACCCGGCCCAAGGCAGCCACGGTGGGGGTTGGCCGGCAGGTGATCCTGCGGCCCGCGGTGCAAAAGCGCTACCTGGAACTGGCCGAGCCGTCGCTGCGCGATCAGGCCACCGACGCCGAACGGCTGCTCGCCGCCCTCGACGACCTGGAACTGCGGGTGGACCTGCCGGTGCTGCGCACGCTCGGCCGGGTCCTGCGCGCGGCTGACTACAAGGTCACCGCGGTCGTCGTGGACGACGTGCTGATCGCGGTGGAACCTGGGGACACCTCACAGCGCCGGTTCGGCATCGCGTTCGACCTCGGCACGACCACGGTGGTCGCCACCCTGCTGGACCTGTCCACCGGCACCCCCGGCGCGGTGGATTCGGTGCTCAACGCCCAGCAGCCGTTCGGCGCCGATGTCATCACCCGGATCAGCGCCACCATGATGGACCCGGCGAACCTGGACCGGCTGTCCGCCCTCGCCCAGCAGACGCTGGCCGGGCTGGCCGCGACCGTCTGCGAGCGGGGCGGGGTCGACCCGGCCGAGGTGTATGAGGTGGCGCTCGCCGGCAACGCGACCATGACCCACCTGGTGCTTGGCATCGACCCCGAGCCGCTGGGGGTGGCGCCGTTCATCATGTCCACCCGGCTCTACCCCGAGGTGCTCGCCGCCGACCTGGGCATCGGGGTGCATCCGCGCGCCCGCGCCGTGGTCTTCCCGGCTTTCGGCGCCTATGTCGGCGGCGACATCACCGCGGGCCTGCTCGCCTCGGGCATGGACCGCGACTCGCGCACCCGGCTGTTCGTGGACATCGGCACCAACTGCGAGATCGTGCTCGGCAACAGCGACTGGCTGCTCGCCACGGCCGCCCCGGCCGGCCCCGCCTTCGAGGGCGCGGCGATCCGGTGCGGGATGCGCGCCGCCGACGGCGCGATCGAAGTGGTCACGATGACGCCACAGACGCTGGAGCTGAAGGTTATCGGCGACGCCGAGCCGGCCGGCCTGTGCGGCTCTGGCCTGGTCGATGCCGTGACCGGGCTGGTCCGGGTGGGGCTGCTGGACTCCTCCGGCCGGCTCGTCCCCGACGAGCAAGCCGCGGCGCTTGCCCCGGGGCTGGCGGGCCGGCTGACCCGGATCGGTGACGAGCGGGTCTTCGTGCTGCACTGGCCCGGCGATCCGGGCGACGCGGCACATTCGATCTACCTGTCCCAGCGCGACATCCGCGAACTGCAGTTCGCCAAGGCGGCGATCGCCACCGGCTGGCACATCCTGCTGGAGGAGGCCGGGCTGGCGGCCAGCGATATCCAGCAGGTCCTGCTGGCAGGGTCGTTCGGCAGCTATCTGTCGCCGGCGAACGCGATCAGGCTCGGCCTGGTCCCGAAGCTGCCCGTGCTGCGGGTGGTCAGTGCCGGGAACGTGGCCGGCGAGGGGGCGAAGATGGCGCTGCTGTCGCTGCGCGAACGCGCCGCCGGGCTCGCGCTGCTGGAGGGGGTGAGGTATGTCGAACTGTCAGACCGCGCCGATTTCAACGACCGCTTCGTCGGCCAGCTCGCCTTCCCCGGCTGAACCGCTGGCAGTGATCGCCTGCGGAGCACTCGGCGCTCATATCCGGGAGATCACCGCCCGCCGGGGCTGGCCGGTGCAGCTGCACTGCCTGCCCGCGTTGCTGCACAACCGGCCTGATCACATAGCTCACGAGGCCGAACGACTGGCGCGGGCGGCGCTCGCTGCGGGCCAGCGGGCCGCCATCGCGTATGCCGACTGCGGCACCTATGGGGCGCTGGACGAGCTGTGCACCCGGCTCGGCCTGCGGCGGCTGCCTGGCCTGCACTGTTACGACCTGTTCGCCGGCCCCGGCCGGATCCAGGCCCTGTTCGACGCCGAGCCAGGCACGTACGTGCTCACCGATTTCCTGGTGCGCAGTTTCCGCCGGACGGTACTGGCGGAGCTCGGCCTCGACCGGTATCCGCAGCTGTGGCCTGACTACTTCGGCAACTACCGCCGCCTGGTCTGGCTGGCGCAGGAACGCGGCCCTGCGCTGGAGGAGGAAGCCGGGCAGGTAGCGGCGATGTTCGGACTGCCGCTCACCGTGGTGGAGACGGGGATCTCGGGCCTGGAACGCGAACTATCCCGGCTGGTCGGCCGGGACGATCCCCATTTGTGCTCAGCAAAGGCCGCTCCAGCAGCCTCTACCGGCCACGTTCGGGCTGAGCACCCCGGCCCCGCAGCCATTTCCGCTGGGCCGGCCGGCGCCGTCTGCGAGCACTGATGAGGCGGGGGCCGCGTGGNNGGTGCCGGCCGGCCTGACGGTCACCGTGACCGCCTCCCCGGCCAAGGGCCTGGACGCCACACTGGAGCTGACCGAGCGGCTGGCCAGGCGGGGCTACCAGGTCGTCCCGCACTTGTCGGCCCGGCTCGTCACCGATGACGCCCACCTGGCCGATATCGTCGCCAGGCTCACCGCATGCGGCGTGGACGACGTGTTCGTCCCGGCCGGCGACGCCGACCCTCCGGCGGGGCGTTTCGACAGTGCGCTGGCGCTGCTGGAACGGC
>DPMS01000468.1 GCA_003541285.1 Actinomycetota bacterium | reverse complement strand
CCCGCCGCGGCGATCGGCCAGTCCCCGACCCGGCGGCCGACCTTCTCATAGGCGCTGCCCCCACCGGGTGAGATCGGACGCCGGATTTCGGTGAGGATCTCCCCCGCCGCCACCACGGTCTCGTACGGTCCGGCGTGAAACTGCCTGGCAGGCACCGTCCTGGTGCCGCCTGGGCCGCGGATCACCATGCTCGCCCTCAATGCCGCGAACGTCGCGGACAGGTCTTCCGACGGGTCAGCCTGGCACAGTGAGCCACCGATCGTCCCCCAGTTGCGCACGACCGGGTCGGCGATCACCTTCTCGGCGTCGTGCAGGATCGCGAAATGCTCCCCCGCGACTGTTGAGCCGAGCAGTTGCGCATGCCGGGTCAGCGCGCCGATCCGCAGTTCACCATCGGTCACCCCGATATAGGAGAGCTCACTGAGCCCGTTGATGTCGATCAGTGTCTCTGGCTGTGCGAGCCGCAGTTTCATCATCGGGATCAGGCTGTGCCCGCCGGCCAGGATGCGTGCCTCGGGACCGCACCTGGCGAGCAGTTCCAGCGCATGCTCGACGCTGGCTGCCTTCTCATACTCGACATACGCGGGCACCTGCACGCGGCCCCTCCCTCGGGCTCGGCTCGCGTGATGAGTGTACGAGCCGACGGCGGCGCCGGGCGATGGCAGTGGCCCGGGCCAGCCACCGGCGCAGACCGCCCCATGATCCGTTTTGGGCGATAATGGAGGGCCATGACACTCACCCAGCTCAACGCGTTTGTGCTGGTCGCCCGCCTCGGCTCGGTGACCGCTGCAGCAAACGCGCTGGGCGTCAGTGAATCAGCCGTGTCACAGGCGCTGTCCGCCCTTCGCGTGCACCTCGGCGACCAGCTCGTGACCCGCGGTCCCGGGGGGATGACGCTGACCCAAGGGGGTTCCCGGCTGCTGGCCTCCGCGTCGCAGATCGTGGTGCTCGGCGCCGAGGCACACGCCGCGGTCCGGGCGGCGCAGGGCGCTCCCGAGCAGTTGCGGGTGGTCGCCACCTCCGCGATCGCGGAGTTCGTGGTGAGCCCGCTGATGGAGGCGTTCACCCGGCGCTACGCCGGCTCGGTCGAGGTGTCGGTGGGCGTGGCAGTGACCAAGGAGATGGGGGTGCTGGTAGCCAACCGGCTGGCGGACGTCGCGATCGGGACCAGCGAGACCAGCGACCCGGGCCTGGCCCTGGTGACCGAGCCGATCTTCCGCTACCGCCTCGTGGTGGTCACCGCCGGGGAGGCCGCACTCCGGGGCGGCCCCCGCACGTGGCGCTGGCTGGTGGACCCCTCCGGCACAGATCCTGGCACCGACACCGGTCAGTTGCTGGCGACGCTCGGGATACCGGAGAACAGGATCGGGGTGTTCCCGAACCACACCGCCGCCTGGGCGGCGGCAGCGGACGGGGCGGGCGTCGCCCCCGCGGTCGAGCACCTGGTAGCCCATCAGTTGCGGCGCGGTGAGCTCTCGCTGGTGGAGGTGCCCGGACTGCCGATGGATGCCTGCTGGCACGTCACCTTGCTGGAACGCCAGTACCGCAGCGCGGCCGCCAGCGCGATGCGCCGTTTCCTGTCCACGCCGGAGGCGATGCAGCTGATGCGCTCACCAGCGGCCGGGGTGCCACCGTCGCGGTTCCGGCCTCCCGTGTACGTCACGATCTGGAGCTGACCTGCGAAACAGGTCGATAACCGGTGCCGTAGGCTGATCTGTAGGCGCCGGTCCGGCTGGCCCGGGCCGGGTGGCGCTGCCGCCCCGCGGCGCGACTTAAGCAAGAGCTTATTCGGATGTTGCGGGGCGGGTCGGGCGCAGTAATCATGTGAGGACATTTGCGGGTGACGGCCCGTCAGGCCTGTCCAGTACCAGGAGCGACGTCATGCGGATTGAATCCAGCGGTCATAGCCAGGGAAATCCGCGTCTTTATGAGCTTATCGAGAACGCACCCAAGACCGGGAAGAGCCCCACGGTCTGGGCCTGGCCGGAACTGATCGACCACCTCAAGATTGCCGGCCAGCCGGTCCCCGGGCCGTGGCCGCCGCACCAGGAGCGCAGGCCGGACCCGGAGGAGGAGTCCCTCCCGGTGGCGGTGGCCGACCCGCAGTCACGCCAGCCGGGGAAGCCGTCCTGAAACACCGGCCGCCAGGCNNGCAGGCTGCGGGCCAGGCAGGTGAGCAGGCCAGAGGGTGCTGACCCTCGGTAAAACGTCCAGAGAAGGACATCGGAGGATCGTATGTATCCGTCTCGGTTCCGCTACGAGGCACCGCGTTCGCTCGACGAGGCGATCAGCCTGCTGCGCGAGGGCGGGGACGAGGCGAAGGTGCTGGCCGGCGGCCAGAGCCTTGTGCCGCTGATGAAGCTGCGTTTTGCGTCACCGGAACTGATCGTCGACATCAACAATGTCGGCGGTCTTGCCTATCACCGGGCGGACGCCGACGGCACGCTGCGCATCGGCGCGCTGTGCCGCCACGCCGACCTTGAACACTCGGACCTGCTCAAGAGCACCCAGCCAACCATGGCGGCGGCGGCGCCCCTGATCGCTGACCCACTCGTGCGCAACCGCGGCACCCTGGTCGGCTCACTGTGCCACGCCGATCCGCAGGGCGACTGGGCCTCGGTGGTGGTCGCGCTCGGCGGCTCCGTCACCGCCCAGGGGCCGGGTGGGCGGCGGGCCGTCCCGATGGCGGACTTCGTCACCGGCCCGTTCGAGAACACGCTGGCCTACGACGAGATCGCGGTGGAGGCCGTCATCCCGGCNNGCGAAAGGCACCCGTTCCGGTGGCTATCTCAAGCTGGAACGCCGGGTCGGCGACTTCGCGACGGTCGGCGTGGCGGTGGCCGTGGAGACCTCTGGCGGGACCGTGACCAGGGCGGGTATCGCCCTCACCGGGGTGGGCGGAGCCACCATCGCGGCGACTGCGGCGGCGGACGCGCTGACCGGCAGCCCGCTGACCGCGGATTCGATCGGGCAGGCCGCCGAACTCGCCGCGCAGGCGGCCCAGCCGAAGAGTGACCACCGCGGCAGCGCGGAATACAAGCGGCACATGGTGCGCACCTTCGTGGTGCGGCTGCTCAGCCGCGACGGCGGCACCGCGGAAAGGGCNNGGAGGGCCTGGCGACCGCCAGCGAACTGCACCCCCTCCAGGAGGGCTTCAAGGAGGAGCACGGGCTGCAGTGCGGGTTCTGCACTCCGGGGATGATGCTGGCCGCCAAGGCGCTCCTTGACAGCAACCCCGACCCGACCGAGGAAGACGTGCGCTGGGCGCTGTCCGGCAACCTCTGCCGCTGCACCGGCTACCAGAACATCGTCAAGTCGGTGCTGTGGGCCGCCGAAAAGCTTCGGTCCCAGCCGGCCGGCTGACCAGCACAGGAGGAACGACGTGACGGCACTGGACGAGATCAAGATCGGTGGCCTGGGCGCCAGCCGCAAGCGGGTCGAGGACAACCGCTTCATCCGTGGCAAGGGCAATTACACCGACGACATCGTTCTGCCTGGAATGCTGCACATGGAAATCCTGCGCAGCCCGCTGGCACACGCACGCATCAAGTCGATCGACACCAGCAAGGCATGGCAGATCCCCGGCGTGCACCTGGTGCTGACCGGCGAGATGATGGCCACCCGCAACCTGGCCTGGATGCCGACGCTGTCCTATGACACCCAGGCGGTGCTGGCCACCGACAAGGTCCGCTTCCAGGGCCAGGAAGTCGCCTGCGTCATCGCCGACGACCCATACATCGCCAAGGACGCGTGCGAGGCGATCGAGGTCGAGTACGAGCCACTGCCGGTGATCGTCAACCCGCAGCAGGCCCTCGCCGACGGCGCCCCGGTCATCCGGGACGACAAGGAGGGCCAGGACAGCAACGTCGTCTTCAACTGGGAGGTCGGCGACGCCGCGGGCACCGAAGCCGCGTTCGCGCAGGCGGACACGATCTCCAAGCTGCAACTGCACTACCCGCGCTCGCACCCGTCCCCGATCGAGTGCTGCGGGTCGATCGCGGACTTCAACCGGGCCACCTCCAAGCTGACCGTGTACATGACGACCCAGGCCCCGCACATCATCCGGGCCGCGGTAGCACTGGTGGCCGAACTGCCTGAGCACATGATCCGGATCGTCTCGCCGGACATCGGCGGCGGCTTCGGCAACAAGGTGCCGGTCTACCCCGGCTACGTCTGCTCGATCCTGGCCTCCATCCTGCTGGAGCGCCCGGTCAAGTGGATCGAGGACAAGTCCGGCAACCTGATCTCCACCGGGTTCGCGCGTGACATCTACCTGAACGGCGAACTGGCGCTGCGCAAGGACGGCAAGATCCTCGCCGTCCGGATGCACGTGGACTCCGACCACGGCGCGTTCTTCTCCGACGCCCAGCCGAGCAAGTTCAAGATCGGGCTGCTGCACTCCGCGTTCGCCGCCTACAACATCCCGGTGGGGCATATCACCGCCCAGGGGACCTATACCAACAAGGCCCCCGGCGGGGTCGCCTACCGGTGCTCGTTCCGGGTCACCGAGGCGATGTTCTTCCAGGAGCGGATGGTCCACGCGGCTGCGGCCGACCTCGGCATGGACCAGGCCGAGTTCCGGCGGATCAACCTCGTCAAGGACGACCAGTTCCCGTTCCGGACCCCGTTCGGCTTCCTGACCGACTCGGGCCAGTACGCCAAGTGCCTGGACGTGGGGCTGAAGGCGGTCGGCTACGAGGACTTCCGCAAGCAGCAGGCCGAGGCGAAGGCCAAGGGCAGGCTGCTGGGCCTGGGTATCTCGGTCATGACCGAGCCGCTCGGCGCGGGCAACAGCCGTGAGTACGACATCCTCGGCATCAAGATGTTCGACTCGGCCGAACTCAAGGTCCACATGACCGGCAAGGCAATCCTGCGGACCGGCGCCAAGACGCAGGGCCAGGGGCACGAGACGACCTGGGCCCAGATCGTCGCCCACGAACTTGGCCTGCCGGCCGAGGACGTGACGGTCGAGGAAGGCGACACCGACACCGCCCCGTTCGGCATGGGCACCTACGCATCGCGCAGCACACCGGTGGCCGGGGCGGCGGTCGCCATGGTGTCCCGCAAGATCCGCGCCAAGGCCCGCAAGCTGGCCGCGCACCTGCTGGAGGTCTCGGAGGAAGACGTCGAGTGGGAGCTGGGCCGGTTCTACGTCCGCAGCGCCCCCGACCGCGGCGTGACCATCCAGGAATGCGCGATGGCCGCCTACAGCAACATGCCCGACGGCATGGAGCCGGGCCTGGAGAACACCGCGTACTACGACCCGCCGAACCTGACCTGGCCGTTCGCCGTCTACATCGTCACGGTCGAAGTTGACCCGGAGACGGGCGTGTGGGACGTGCTGAACATGGTCGCGGTGGACGACTGCGGGGTACGGATCAACCCGATGATCGTCGAGGGGCAGATCATGGGTGGACTGACCGAGGCGTATGCGATGTCCTCGATGCANNTTCATCACCTTCGACGCCGAGGGCAACTGTGTCGGCGCGAACTACATGGACTACCTGCTGCCCACCGCCTGGGAGACGCCGGGCTACGAGCTGCACAGCGAGGTCGTCACCCCCAGCCCGCACCACCCCATCGGGGCCAAGGGGATCGGCGAGTGCGCGGCAGTCGGCGGGCCGGCAGCCTTCGTCAACGCGGTGATGGACGCGATCGCCGGCACCGGGGTCCGCAACGTGGACATGCCGCTGCTGCCCGACCGGGTCTGGGAGGCGATCACCAAGCGCCACGACGTCTCCGGCGCACCTCCGATCCGCACGGACGGCTGATGGAGCACGGCGCGGTGGATGGCTGGGATGTCCTGGAGCGGGCCAGCGAACTGGCCCGCCAGGGGCAGGCGTTCGCACTGGCAACGGTGGTCTGGCGGCAGGGCCCGTCCTCGGGCCAGCTGGGCGGCCGGGCTATCATCACCGCCTCAGGCGAGGTGCGCGGCTGGATCGGCGGGGCATGCGCCGAGCCGGCGGTGATCCGCGAGGCCCGGCAGGTGATCGCCGAAGGCGGATCCAAGCTGCTGCTGCTGGGCACCAGGGAACAGTTCGGCGAGGCGGTTCCGGAGGGGATGACTGTGGTGCCCATCTCCTGCCAGAGCGAGGGCGCGCTGGAAGTGTTCATCGAGCCGGTGCAGCCAGCGCCGCGGCTGGTCGTCGTCGGCCGGTCGCCGATGGCGCAGACGCTGACCTCCCTCGCGCAGGCGCTCGGCTGGCGGGCCACGCTGGTTGACGGCCCGGACTTCTCCGCGGCCGACGCGGACGAGCACTCACTGGTCGTCGTCGCCACCCAGGGCCACGGCGACGAGGAGGCGGTCGAGCAGGCGGCCGCGGCCAGGCCGGCCTACCTCGGGCTGGTGGCCTCGCAGCGGCGCGGTGAGGCGGTGCGTGGCTACCTGGCGGACCGGGGCCTGCCCGCCGACCAGCTTGACCGGGTGAAGGCGCCCGCTGGGCTGGACCTCGGGCGGACGTCACACAAGGAGATCGCGGTCGCAATCCTGGCTGAACTTGTCCAGCTGCGGGCTGCTGGCGCGCTTGGCGCGGCCACGGCCGCGGAGGTGGCGGCGGCGAAGGCCCCGGCGGAAGCCACCGACCCGGTCTGCGGGATGACCGTGGCGGCGGGTGCGTCCAGCCACCCGTTCGAGCACGACGGCGTCACGTACTACTTCTGCCGGGTGGGCTGCCGCCAGGAGTTCGAGAAGAACCCGGCGGCCTTCGTGAGGAGAGAGACCCGATGCTGATCAAGAACGAGTTCGATGTGGCGGCGCCGCCCGACAAGGTCTGGCAGTTCTTCGATGACATCCCGCAGGTCGCTGCCTGCCTGCCCGGCACCGAGCTGACCGACGACCTCGGCGAGAACAAGTACGGCGGAAAGGTGGCGGTCCGGATGGGGCCGGTCCGGCTGAACTTCGCCGGGACCGCCGAGATCACTGAGCGCGACGAGGCCACCAGGCGGGTCGTCGTCCACGCCACCGGCGCCGAGCAGCGGGGCAGGGGCCAGGCCAGCATGGTCGTGACCGCGACGCTTACCCGCGGCGGCCGCGGCACCACGGTTGACGTCAGCCAGGACCTGCAGCTGTCCGGGGCTGCCGCGCAGTACGGGCGGGGCATGATCTCCGACGTCACCTCCGTCCTCATGCGTGACTTCTCCACCAACCTGGCGGCCCGGATCGACGCCGCCGAACGCGGTGAGGTGGTCGCCGCCACCGCCACCCCGGCGGGTGGGTTCACGCTGGGCCTGCGGGCCGCGCTGATGGCGCTGCAGCGGGTCTTCCGCCGGTTCTTCCTGCCGTACCGGACCAACCCGAGCTGAGGAGCTGACACATGGTCTTGTGGTGGATCGGCAATGCCATCCTGCTGGTAGTGATACTGCCCGTGGTCATCGCCCTGCTCAACCGGGTGCTCGCCGCCGTGGAGCGGATCCGCGGGGCCTCCGACGAGATCCTGTCCGGCGGCGTCGCCCTGATCGGGCAGCTCGACGGGGTGCCGGAAGCGCTCGCCGAGACCGACAAGACCGTCAAGGAAGTGACGGTGGGCGCGGTCCGGTACGCGGGCTCGGTAGCGAAACTTCTCGGCTGAGCACAGCTGAGCGGAAAGGAGTGACGTCATGCCGGCAGCCGCCTGGATGACATTGATCGTCGCCGCGCTGATCATCGCGGTTACCGCGGTGGCCCTGCTCCGGGTCATCTTCCACTTGAGGGCTGTGCGCGCAACGCTCGGCAACGTCCTGGGCGGCGTCACGGTCGTGGCGCAGCAGACCAGCACGGTGCCGGCGCGGCTCACGTCGGTGAACGCGAACCTCAAGCCGGTCAGGGATTTCTGTGAGTCGGTACCCGGGCCGGTGGCGTCATGACCGGGCATGCCCTTGCGCAGGCAGCCGCGGCCCCGGCCACCCACGTCGGCTGGGTGTTCGGCTACGCCATCGGCATCATCATCGTGCTGGTGGTGGTCGCCTTGGTCGTGCCGATCCTGGTCCTGGCCCGCGAAATCGGTGAGGCGGCGCCGCTGATCAACGACCAGCTCGAGCAGGCCGAGCAGAACACGGCGCCGCTGAGGGCGCTCAGCACCACCATCGAGCACGCCCAGGTCATCGTCGCCGGGCTCGCCCGCGGACGCGCCAGGCTGGGAGGATAGCGATGCACGCCCTTGCGCTGGACTCGAGCACCAAGACCCTGTGGTGGTCGGCGATCATCGTCGGCTTCATCGTGGTACTGGCGGTCGCCGGGCTCCTGAGCCTGCTCATCTGGTTCGTGAAGATCATCGACCGGCGGGTCGCCGAGATCCGTGACACGCTGCGTGCCGCCGCCGAGAACACCTCGCACACCTCGCTCATCGAGCCGACCGGGCAGGCGGTGGACGGGGTCCTGGCCGAAGGCCTCCAGCACCACCTGTTCCTCGGCCGCGTGCTCGGGAAGGTGAAGTCATGACCACACTGGTTGTCCTGACCGTCGCCGACATCGTCCTGCTGATCGCCGGCCTGGCCTTCTACCTGTTCTGGGTGGGGAGCCTGCTCACCCGGATCGCCACCAATCTGGAGGAGTGCGGCGAGATCGNNGTCCGACGGTGACGGCGAGTCCGGGCCCCGGCGGGTGAGGGGGCCCGTAGTCGGGGCGGAGTACTCGCCGATCCACTCGTCCTTCCATGCCTGGTCGTACCGCTCGGAGTTGCAGCGGGGCTGGTAGATCGCGGCGAGTTCCCGGGTGATCTGCTCCCGGTGGCCCCGGCCGCCACCGGGCACCTCGTAGGTGGCGATGTACACCTTCCACTTCGAGCCCGCCCGCCGCACCCAGCAGTGGGCACGAGGGTGCTGGAACGGGAAGCGTTCGGCGGACAGATCGTCACAGTGACCGACGTAGATGACCGCGTAGCGTTCGGGCTTGGTGTCCGGCTCGGGCTTGTAGAGGATCGCGTACACGGCCGGTATGGCCGGTGGCGTCCACCCGCCCAGCAGGCGTGGTCCCTCGAACGGGTAACCGGCCAGCGAGCCCAGCCGGATCATCCGGCTCCGTCCCCGTCCTCATCGGCGTCCTCGTCCTCGCTCATGGCCTCGACCCGCACGATCGGGTATACCGGCAGCCCCGCTGTCGCCACAGCCCGCACGAACTCCTCGGTGGCCTTGGTGATCGCCTCGTCGCGGGTGCCGGCCTGCACCAGAAGCTGGGCACCATAGCGGCTCGTCCCGATCCCGGTGGCGATGCCAGAACTGACGGCGACGGCGTCAGCGAGTTCGACCACCTCTTCGCGCGAGAGCACCCGGTCCCCCTCGGTCTCGATCCCCACGCTCCATCTCACCGGGTCCTCCTCGTTCAGTGTCGGTGGCAGCGTTCAGCTCAGTTTCGGCAGCAGCGTCGCGAGTTCTTCCAGGCTGCTCAGGTCGTGCCCGGACAGCATCAGGTCAATGTGCTCCGCCGCGACCATCATCCCGAGCGTGCTCGGCCGGAAGTCCCGGTTATCACCCTTGTGAGGGTTCATCCACACCAGGCGGTGACACAGCCTGGACAGCCGTTCCATCGCGGTGGCCAGGACATCCGGGTCGCCCCGGTCGAGGCCGTCGGAGCAGATCACCACGACTCCGCCGCGGCACAGGCCACGGCGGCCCCAGTCCCGGACGAAGGCGTCCAGCGACGCGCCGATCCTGGTCCCGCCCTCCCAGTCCCACACCACCTTGGTAGCCTCCGCCAGCGCCTGGTCGGGGCTGCGATGGGCCAGCGCGCCGGTGATCCGGGTGAGCCGGGTCCCGAAGCAGAAAACCTCCACCTTGGCGGCCGAGTGCTTCGCGGTGTGCGCGAACTGGAGGAGATGGCGGGAGTAGTCGGCCATCGA
>DPMS01000722.1 GCA_003541285.1 Actinomycetota bacterium | reverse complement strand
CTGCTGCAGACCGAGGACTACGCCCGCGCGGTCACCGCGCTGGGGCAGAGTGCGTCCCCGCAGGACAACGAGCGCCGGGTCAGCCTGCGGATGCAGCGCCAGGGGCTGCTCACCAGCGCCGATCCGCCCCGGATGTGGTTCGTCATGGACGAAGCCGCGCTCCGCAGGCCGGTCGGGGGCCGTCACGTCATGCGCGCCCAGCTGAACCACCTCCTGCAGGTGGCCACCCTCCCCCGCGTCACCCTCCAGGTGGTGCCCTTCCGCCGCGGGGGCCACGCCGCCGCGGGCGGCTCGTTCACCATCCTGCGTTTCGCCGCCCCTGACCTGCCGGACGTCGTCTACCTCGAGCAGCTCACCAGCGCCCTGTACCTCGATGACCGCAAGGACGTAGACCACTACATGGAGGTCATGAACCGCCTCAGCGCTGAGGCCCACACCCCCGTGGCCACCACCCGCTTCCTCAAGGAGATCATCCGGGAGGCCTGAGAGTCCTCAGCGAGCCGGCAGCGGGTCTTCCGCGGCGGCGAGCGGCACGTCCCGCGCGGCGCCGCCGAGTACCCGCAGCGCGCCGGGAGCGAGGTACACCTGCACCGGCGTGCCCTGCGACAGCGCGGCCTCGCTGCCGTCGTTGTGCACCACCGCCTGCAGCAGCGGGCCGGGGGCCAGCCGCAGCATGATCTGGGTCGCGGCCCCCAGGAATACCAGCCGTTCCACCATGGCGGGCACCCGGTTCGGGCCAGCCTCACCGAAGGGCGCGATCATCACCCGTTCCGGCCGGATCAGCGCATGCGCGGGACCAAGCCCGTCCACCTCGCCCCGCTCGACCGCGAGGGCGGACTCCCCCAGCCGGATGCGGCACTGCCGGCCGGGTCCCCGCTCCACCACCTCGACCTCCATCAGATTCGACACCCCCAGGAAGTCGGCCACGTAGGTGTCGGCGGGCTCGTCGTAGACCTGGCGGGGCGTGCCGGTCTGGACGATCCGGCCGGCGTTCATCACCGCCAGCCGGTCGGACATGGTCAGCGCCTCCTCCTGGTCGNNGGCCAGCGCCACCCGCTGCTGCTGGCCGCCGGAGAGCATCCCCGGCCGGCGCTTGTCATACCCGGTCAGCTGCACCAGGTCCAGCGCCTCGCGCACCAGCCCGCCGATGCCGCCTTTAGTCAGGTGCCGGTGGCGCAGGCCGAATGCCACGTTGTCGAATACGGACAGGAAAGGGAACAGCGCGTAGCTCTGGAACACGGTGTTCACGTTGCGCCTGTGTGGCGGGACGTTGGTCATATCCGCGCCATCGAGTGCGATCGTGCCGGCGGTGGGCTGCTCAAAACCCGCGATCAGGCGCAAGGTGGTGGTCTTCCCGCACCCCGAGGGACCGAGCAGGGAGAAGAACTCGCCGCTGTCCACGGTCAGATCGATCCCGTCCACCGCGATCTCGGTGAAGCGCTTGGTCAGCGCGACCAGCTCGATGCGTCCTCCGGCCACCGGGCCTCCCTCTTGCTGTCCGGTCTGATCACGCGGTGCTACGGTCGCGGCCTGGCCGCCCGGGCGCCCTGCGCGCGCCTGCGGCGGCGCCCCTGCCAGGTGAACCCCAGTTCGCGGGCGACGTAGCGCATGCTCAGCTCGAATGCCCGCCCCGCGTCAACTGCCGGGTCTCCCAGTGCGATCTGGACCGCGAGCCCGTCCAGCAGCGCCGACAAGGTGACCGCGAAGTCGGCCGGGTCGACCGGGCCGAACTCGCCGGCCTCCTGCCCGTCCAGCACCAGCGCGCAGATCGTCTCCCGCCAGCGCTCGTCGAACTTCTGCCGGACGCCCGCGACCTCGGGATGCCGCACCGCCTGCGCCCACAGGTCGAGCCAGAGCAGCCAGGAGGACTGCGGCTCGGCGTCGGCCTCGGGCAGGCAGCTCATGGCGACCAGTTCCTCCAGCCGGCCGGCGGCCGTGCTGATCGCCGCCATCCGGCGGGTTCCGGCCTCGTACCAGCTGTCCTCGGAGAACCTGATCGCCTCGGTCAGCAGCTGATCCTTGGTCTTGAAGTAGTAGATGACCAGGGCCGGACTTGTGCCGGCCCGCTCCGCTACATCTGCTATCCGGGTCTCCGGATATCCGCGCTCGGCTATGACCTCCAGCGCCGCCCGGAGCATCTGCTCCCGCCGCTGGTCGGCCGTCCCGAGGCCATCAGCCTGGTCCCTCATGGAGACAATCCTCGCCGACGAGAACCCTGCGAGCACCTACCTCTTCGGATCTGGCACGCGCTCTTGTGGCCACGTTATCAGGTTTCTAGACTGAACATTCAGTCAAACTCGCGGAGGCCGTCCGGAGCGGGTGGCCGCATGTGAAAGACGACCCAGGAGGCCGGGCTCATGGCTGGAGCATTCGACGCCATCGTCGTCGGCGGGGGACACAACGGACTGGTCGCGGCCGCCTATCTGGCCCGATCCGGGGCCCGCACGCTGGTGCTCGAAGCCCGCGGCAAGACAGGCGGGGCAGCCACCACCGAAGCGCCCTGGCCGGACGCCCCGGACCACCGGGTGACCCGGCTGTCCTACGTGATGAGCCTGCTGCCGCCGAGCATCGCGCGTGACCTCGACCTGGCCCGGCACGGCTACAAGGTCTTCCCGATGGGCCCGTACTACCAGGCCTTCCCCGAGGGCGGGTCGATCAAGCTCTACGCCGGCGACGCCCAGCGCAACCACGCCGAGGTGGCCAGGTGGTCGAGGAAAGACGCCGACGCCATGCCCCGCTGGGACGCCTGGCTGATGGGCCTGGCAGATGTGCTCGGCCCGATGCTGCTCACCGTGCCGCCCAAACTCGGCTCACACAAGCCGGGCGACCTCGCCGGCACCCTGCGCCTGGCCTGGCGTCACCGCGGCCTCGACGTGCGGACGATCGCCGACGTGACCCGGCTGATGACCATGAGCATCGCCGATCTGCTTGCCGACTGGTTCGAGTCGCCGCAGGTGAAGGGCGCGCTCGCGGTCAACGGGGTGATCGGCACCTGGGCCGGCCCGTACGAGCCCGGCACCGCCTACGTGATGGCCCATCATTCGATCGGCGACATCGGCGATGGCCACCTGGGCAACTGGGGTTTCCCGGAGGGCGGGATGGGCGCGGTCGCCGACGCGATCGCCAGCGCCGCCCGGGGCTTTGGCGTCCAGATCCGCACCGGCGCGAAGGTGGCCCGCGTCCTGCTGGACGCGGGCCGGGCGGCGGGCGCCGTGCTGGACTCCGGCGAGGAGGTCCGCGCGCCGCTGGTCGTCACCACCTTGCACCCGCGCACCGCGTTCCTCGACCACATCGGCGAGGCGGACCTCCCGGGCGACTTCGTCCGCGACATCCAGCACTGGAAGACCCGCAGCGGCGTCGTGAAGATCAACCTGGCCCTGGCCGAACTCCCCGACTTCACCGCCGACCCCGGCACCGGGCTGCAGGAGCACCACACCGGATCGGTGGAGATGGCGCCGACGATGGAGTACATCGAGCGGGCCTTCCAGGACGCGCGGGAGGGACGGCCCGCCGCCCGCCCCTTCAGCGACGGGGTCATTCCCACCACGTTCGACAGGACCCTGTGCCCCGACGGCCACCACATCATGTCGCTGTTCACCCAGTGGGTCCCGGCTGACTGGAACATCGAGCCGCACCGCGACGAACTCCAGGCCTATGCCGACCGCATGATCGACTGCTACAGCGAACTGGCGCCGAACTTCAAGAGCTCGATCCTGCACACCGACATCGTCGGGCCCTATGACATGGAGCACGACTACGGCCTGATCGGCGGCAATATCTTCCACGGCGAACTGTCCCTGGAACAGCTCTTCCACATGCGCCCCGCACCTGGTTTCGCCGACTACCGCACCCCGGTGCCCGGCCTGTACTACGCGAGTTCAGCGACCCATGCCGGCGGCGGCGTCTGCGGTATCCCCGGGATGCAGGCGGCCAGGGCAGCCATCGCCGACAAGAAGGCCGCCCGCCGGCGCATCAGGTGACGGCCGCCAGCCGGACCACCGGCGCCGGCCCGCGCCGCCCCGCGCTGCTGGCCATGCTGGAGGCGCGCACGGTGGCCCTGGTCGGCGCCAGCCCCCGCCCGGGCAGTCTCGGTGAGCGGATGGTGGCCGAGGTCGGCCGGAGCCCGGCCGCGCCCAGCAGCTACCTGGTCAACCCGCGCTATCAGCAGATCACCGGCCGGCCCTGCTATCCCTCCCTCGCCGACCTGCCCGAACCGGTCGACCTGGTCCTGCTCGGCGTCCCGGACACCGCGCTGGCCGGACAGCTCAGCCTGGCGGCAGCGCGGGGCGACCGGTCAGCGGTGATCTTCGGCGGTGCCTACGAGATCCCGGACGTCACGCCGGGGACGGCCGGGCTGCGGTCCCAGCTGGCCGGGACCGCCCGGTCGGCGGGAATGGCAGTCTGCGGCGCCGGGTGCATGGGATTCGTCAACGTCTGCTACGGACTGCGGGCCATCGGGTACATCGAGCCCGACCCGCTGCCCGCCGGGCCCGTCGCCCTCATCACCGCCTCCGGCTCGGTGTTCTCCGCCCTGCTGCGCGCCCGCCGCGGCTTCGGCTTCACCATCGCCGTCTCCTCCGGCCAGGAACTGGTCACCTCCGCCGCCGCCTACGCGCGGTACGCGCTGAGCCTGCCGCAGACCCGCGTGCTCGGGCTGGTGCTGGAAGCCATCCACGACGCCGGGGAGTTGCAGCAGGTTCTCGCCGCAGCATGCGTTGCGGATATTCCGGTGGTACTGCTGACCGCCGGGTCCTCGGTCACCGGGCGGGCCATGGTGGCCGCTCACTCGGGGGCGCTGGCAGGCCAGGACGGCGGGTGGCAGGCGCTGGCCGCGGCCTATGGCGTTCACCGGGTCAGCGACCTCGCGGAGATGGCTGACACGCTGGAACTGTTCGCGACCAGCCGCAAAGCTGCCCGGCGCGAGCCGGATGGGCCGGCCGGGACCGGGACCGGGATCGCCACCGTGCATGACTCCGGCCTGGAGCGGGCCCACATTGCCGACCTGGCGGCCGAGCTTGGCGTGCCCTTCGCGGCCATCGGCGACACCACCCGGCAGCGGCTGGCTGCCGTGCTCGATCCTGGCCTGGCGGCAGCCAACCCGCTCGACATGTGGGGAGCCAGCCAGGATGCGCAGCGGCAGCTGACCGAGTCACTGGCAGCACTCGCCGAGGACCCGGCGGTGGCGGCGGTGGCGCTCGCCGTGGACCTGGTGACCGAGTACGACGGCGACCGCTCCTACCCGCAGGCCGTGCTGGCCGCCGCCGAACGCACCGCGAAGCCGCTCGCGGTGCTCAGCAACATCCCCGCTGCCGTTGATCCGGCCGTGGCGGCCGAGTTGCGCAGTGCGGGCGTACCGGTGCTCGACGGCGCCCGCAGCGGCCTGAAGGCCCTCGGCCACCTGCTCGGCCACGCCGTCCAGCCCCCGCGGGCACATCCGCCGCCAGTTGATGCAGCCAGGCGGGACCACTGGTCGCAGGCACTGCGGGCGGAAGGGGTGACCGGGGCCCAGGTGTTCGACCTGCTAAGCGCCTACGGGATCGCCACCACCCGGGCCCGGCAGGCCAGCAGTTGCGGCAGCGCGCTCGCGGCCGCACGCGAACTCGGGTACCCGGTGGTGCTCAAGACCAGCCAGCCCGGCATCGCCCATAAGACCGAGGTAGGCGGGGTGATGCTCGGCATCGCCGATGCGGCCGGGCTGGCCGCCGCCTACGCGGACCTGGCCGGCCGGCTC
>DPMS01000731.1 GCA_003541285.1 Actinomycetota bacterium | reverse complement strand
GGCGATCTTGGCGGCGCGGACCGCGTCGACGATCACGCCGGCTGAGTTCGGCGAGTCCCAGACCTCCAGCTTGTACTCGAGGTTGAGCGGCACATCGCCGAAGGAGCGCCCCTCCAGCCGCACGTAGGCCCATTTGCGGTCATCCAGCCAGGGCACGTGGTCGGAGGGGCCGATGTGGACGGCTGCCTTCTCCATCTCGTGCGGGATCTGCGAGGTGACCGACTGCGTCTTGGAGATCTTCTTCGACTGGAGCCTCTTGCGCTCCAGCATGTTCATGAAGTCCATGTTGCCGCCGAAGTTCAGCTGGTAGGTGCGCAGCAGTTCCACGCCCCTGTCCTCGAACAGCTTGGCCAGCACGCGGTGGGTGATGGTGGCACCCACCTGGGACTTGATGTCGTCGCCGATGATCGGCACGCCCGCCTCGGTGAACTTGGCGGCCCACTGCGGGTCGGAGGCGATGAAGACCGGCAGGGCGTTGACGAAGGCCACACCCGCGTCCAGCGCGCACTGCGCGTAGTACCGGTCCGCCTGCTCCGAGCCGACCGGAAGATAGGACACCAGCACGTCGGCCTGCGCTTCACGCAGCGCCGCCACCACGTCGACCGGCGAGTCGTCGGACTCGGTGATCATTTCCTGGTAGTACTCGCCCAGGCCGTCGAGTGTCGGCCCGCGCTGGACCACCACCCCGGTCGGGGGCACGTCGCAGATCTTGATGGTGTTGTTCTCGCTGGCGCCGATCGCCTCGGCGAGATCGCGGCCGACCTTCTTGGCGTCCACGTCGAACGCGGCGACGAACCCGACGTCGCTGACGTGATAGGGGCCGAACGCCACGTGCATGAGGCCCGGCACCCGGCTCGCCGGGTCGGCGTCCTTGTAGTACTCCACGCCCTGGACGAGGGAACTTGCACAGTTCCCCACACCCACGATGGCTACCCGTACCGAACCCATGAGGATTGCTCCTATTCTGTCGCCGCCTGCTGGTGGCGCTAGCTGTGTCAGCCGGGATGAGAATCGGCTGACGTGCCGTTTTCCGCATGCCGCGCGGAGGGCGGTGGTGGGACCGAGCCGGACTCGCGCTCGGAGGCGATCAGTTCGTTCAGCCAGCGGACCTCCCGCTCGACCGATTCCAGCCCGTGCCGGTGCAGTTCGAGGGTGTAACTGTCGAGCCGCTCCCTGGTCCGTGCCATCGCCGCCCGGACGCCGTCGAGCCGCTCCTCGAGCCGGCTGCGGCGGCCTTCCAGGATCCGCAGCCGGATGTCCGCCCTGGTCTGCCCGAAGAAGGCGAAGTGGACGCCGAACCCGTCGTCCTCCCAGGCAGCGGGCCCGGATTCGGCCAGCAGGTCCTGCAGCCGCTCCTTGCCGTCCGCGGTCAGCCGGTAGACGATCTTCGACCGGCGGCCGCTCCGCTGCCTGGCCGGCCCGGCCGGGCCTTCCGGCTGCTCCTCCGCTATCAGCCCGAGCCCGAGCAGATCCTTCAGGCACGGGTAGAGCGAGCCGTACCCGAACGCGCGGAACGTCCCGAGCAGAGCGTTGAGGCGCTTGCGCAGTTCATAGCCGTGCATGGGGGTCTCGTGCAGCAGCCCGAGCACAGCGAGTTCGAGCACGCGGTACCGGTTGCCGCTCACGACCGCATGCACCTCCCGCCGCGCCCGCCTGTCGCCTCTCTATGTGCGAGGCGTACGTTCCCTATGTACCAGATAGATGTATCGAACCGATACATCATTAGGATATGTCGCTGGTGCCTATCGTGCAACCCGGCGTTAACCTGCCGTTTCCCGCGCCTGCCTGATGGCCGGGTCAACCAGTGGGCCGGGGCCTCGGCGGCACGGCGAATGCGTCGTACGCTGTCGGGCATGGGACCAAGGCGATCCGTGGTCGACTACGGGCTTGCCCGCCGGGCAACGCTCGCGTCGGTGCTCGCCGGCCACACCACGGTCGCCGATGTCTGCGACGCGCACCCCTACCTGCTGCGCGCCGCCAAATTCCACGGTGAGGCCACCGACACCGGCTGCCCTATCTGCCGCAAGACCAAGCTCACACATGTCACCTACGTGTACGGCGACGAACTAGGTCGTTATGAAGGCCGGGTCAAGCAGGGCCCGGAACTGGCGGAGATGGCCACCGAATATGGCGAGTTCCGGGTCTACGTGGTCGAGGTCTGTCAGAGTTGTGGCTGGAACCACCTTGCGTCGTCGTACGTTCTCGGCACGGGCAAGCCACGCACCCGGCGTGGCCGGCAGGCCCAGGCCAGCGAGTAACGCGGGGCCGGTGCCCAACGCGCCCAGGGCTGACTGCCGCTGTACCGGCAGGGCAGGCGAGGCGCGGGGTGTGACGGAGAACGAGTAACCAGGGCGGTGCCTGCCACCGGATACGGTGAACCCCGGCAGGCTTCCCCTGCCCGCCCGCGACTGCCTCACCCACACAGCGAGGACGCGTGAGTAACCCAGACTTTCCCAGTCCCTACCGGCCGGATCCGCGCCGGGGCCGCCGGTTCGGTGACGAACCGGAAGGACGCCGGGGCCGGTACTCCGGCCGTTCCGGCGGCGGCGGTCCGGCCCGCGCGCCGCGCGCAGGTTACCGCGGCCGTGATGACGACGGTCACGGCGGATACCCGGATCGCGGCNNGCGGCCGGGGCTGGCAGGGCGCCGGGGACTCCGGCGGCGGTGACCCGGGCCCGGCGAGCCGGCCCTGGCGGCGCGGCGAGCAGGACGGCGGGTCGTCACGCGGACGATGGGATCGTGGCGAGAGCCGCTTGCCCGGCCGGGCGGACACCCGGTCCCGGCAGCCGTGGCAGCGTGGCGAGACCGGTGACCGGACCGGCCCGGTGGGCCGCGGGGTCGCCTCCGCCCGCGACCGCTACGCGGCAGCCAGGGAACGTTACGCGGTGCGGCGCGGCACAGGCGGCGCGGGGCGGGCTGACCACTACGAGGCCACGGGTTACCAGGGGGCCGCCTTCGAGGGCCCCGGGCGTGAGAGGGGCACCGGCACCGGGTACGGCATTTCGCGGCGGCTGGGGCGGCCCGGGGAACGCTGGCCCGGCCGCGGGCTGCCTGGCCGGGGCGGCAGTGGCGGCGGGCGTGGTGGCCGGGGCGGGCGCAAGGGCGACTGGTGGCGCCACTGGACGTGGAAGAAGGCGGCCTCGGTAGCCGGGGCCATCTGCGCGGCCATGGCGATGCTCGGAGCGGCCATGATCGGAGTGGCCTATGCCAAGACGCCGATCCCCGACCCGCAGACGGCCGCGACGCAGGCCGCGTCCACCGTTTACTTCAGCAACGGCAAGACCCTGGTCGGGCAGTTCGGCACCTACGACCGGCAGATGCTGACCCTGGCGCAGATCCCCCCGGTGCTGCAGAATGCCGTGATCGCGGCCGAGGACAAGAACTTCTACACCCATCCCGGCATCGACGTCGGCGGCATCATCCTCGTCGAGTCGGCGCTCTCGTATCTCGGCCTCGGGATCGTCCCGCCGACGCCGACGTGGGGGAACATGCTCACGAACGCGACGGCCTACTTCGTCCGGGCTCCCTTCCTCGTCATCCCGTCCGGCGTGATGATCTTCGTCACGGTGCTCTGCCTCTCCCTCATCGGTGACGGCCTCCGCGACGCGCTCGACCCGCACGGAGCGACCCGGACGGCGGGCTCCGGTGCTCTCGATCCGCAACCTCGTCGTCGAGTTCAAGACCGACGACGGCATCGTGCACGCGGTGGACGACATCACCTACGACGTCCTCCCGGGCGAGACGCTCGGGATCGTCGGCGAGTCCGGCTGTGGCAAGTCGACGACCGCGCGTCTGATGGTGCGGCTGCTCGACGTCACGTCCGGGACGGTGCGCTACGACGGACGTGACATCACGCGCCTCTCGCAACGCCAGTTGCGGC
>DPMS01000542.1 GCA_003541285.1 Actinomycetota bacterium | reverse complement strand
CTCTCCGACCGCGTCGAGGACCTGGCCGCCGACGTGGCGGTGCTGTCGCGGCGGGCGGCCGCCATCGCCGCGGCGCGCGGGATCCGGCTGGAGGCGGTGGGTCTCAATCCTTACCACTCCTGCGCCGACGTGCCGCTGCGCCGGCCGGAGCCGCGTTATCTGGCGATGCAGCGGGCATTCGACGAGGTAGGGGCGGACGGGCGCCGCATGATGCGGCTCACGGCGTCGCTGCAAATAGCCGTCGGCCTGCTCCCCGGCCGGGCCGGGCACGAGCAGTGGCTGGTCGCCAACCTGGCAGGCCCGCCATTGGCCGCCGCGTTCGCCAATTCCGCCGTCGCGGCGGGCCGCGCCGCCGGCATCCCCGGCGCACGCACCCGGATCTGGCAGAACGCCGACCTGCGCCGCACCGGCTACGACGGGCGGCACCTCGACCGCACCGACCCGGTCGGCGCGTACGCCGCCTTCGCCGCAGCGGCACCGCGGCTGCCCATCCGGGAGGCTGAGCAGCCCGCGTATCACCTGTCCACGTTGTTCCCGCCGGTTCGGCCGCGCGGCGGGTATCTCGAGGTGCGCTACCTGGACGCACAGCCGCTGTGGCGCATCCCAGAAGCGGTGGGCGTAGTCGCGTCGCTGCTGTATGACGACCGGGCGCGGCATGACGCGCTCGATCTCCTCCTGCCACGCGCGCAGGATCAGCACCGCGCCTGGGGGGCCGCGCTCACCGCCCTCGCCGCCGGCAGCCTGACCGGAACGCTGGCACGCGCGGCCCGCGGCATGCCAGGCCCACAGGCATTGCCCCTGGCGGCAGCGATCATGGCGTGCGGGCTGGCCGCCACCGCGGTCGCGCCCGGCCTGCCCGCCGCGCTCGCCGGCCTGGCCACCGTCGGGATCGGCTGGTCGTGCTTCCTCGGCACGACAATCGCCATGCTGCAGTCGGCCGACCCGCGCATGCTGGGCCGCGTCATGTCCCTGTTCGCGGTGGTCCTCCTCGGCGGCGCCTCGGCAGGGGCACCGGTCGCATCCTTCCTCGCTGCCTCGCTCGGCCCACGCACTCCCTTCTTCGCAGGCACGGCCGCGGCAATCGCAGCACTGGCCGTAGCGGTGGGCGCCACCAGAACCGGCACCCAGCCAAGCAGAGAGGAACCGGCAGCGGTTATGGTCGCGGATAAGTACTCCCCTCATCTTTCCGGGTCAGGCCGCAGTGATGTCGCTGGTCCAGGCGTGGTCATCGATTTGATCAAGGGGGTTGTGNNNNTCACCGGCCTGGCCGGCCGGATCCCCGGGCCTGCGTGTCAGGCACAGCAGCGGTCAGACACGAGTCAGATGGCGTTCTGACAACTGGGCGTCGATCCGGATCAACCGGAGTCATCGTCTGGCGGAGCCGGGAGCGCGGGTGTGATGTCGGTGTGACCGAAGTCGTTCCCCTTGAACAGAAGCGGTTCTCCGGTGGACTTTGCCAGGGCGTACGCGAAGCAGTCGCCGAAGTACCATCCGCTGCCTTGGCGCTGTCCGGATGACCATCGAGGAGCGCGAGCATGAGAGCGCAACAGAACCTCTCCGGCGGGGAGAGGCGACTACCGGAACGTGGCCGCACCGCTTGGCGATGGCCTTACCGGCGCGAGCCCGCGCATATCCCCAGGCGCCGCCGAAGCTCATCGGGGTCCGGCAGCATGCTGATGTCTTTGCCCTCAGCTTCCGCGCGGCGGAGCCGCCACTCGCAGTCGTCGATCCCCGCAAGCACCCGGTCCAGCGCGGCGCCCNNCCAGCCGCCCGCCGTACGGAATTCGCGGTCACCGTGAACCCCGACCTGCCACGCCGGATGGTCCCGAGGTTGGTCAGCCGCCCCGGCTGGATCTGGCCGGCGTATTCGATCTCATCAGGCGAATTGCGCGTCCAGAAGCGCTCGGGCAGCGACTGGAGAAAGGCGTGGTAGCCGTCCACGTCCCTGATCGGCGGCTGCGGCGGGGCCAGGCAGGGCTTGGTCAGCAGCGGCCAGACCTTCTCGACGGCACCAACCTCGATCGTCGTGTCGCACCACCGGTACTCATCCCCGTCGGCGGTCTGGAAGACCGGCGATGACTGCCCGGCGAACTGCGACAGCAGCCGTTCCGGGAACAGCGGCGCGCTTGCGGGCGCGACCGGCCCTTCGGGGAACAGCGCCTCGCCGGCCTCCCGAAGGTCACGGGGCAGGATGCCCATCCCGCCGAGCACCCGCACGTACCGACCGCCACCTGGCAACTGGGCGCCGTCCGGCAGCAACCTTCCGATTACGATGTCCAGCCGCCCAACGGACAGTGAGAACAGCCGGTCATGCTGCCAGACCCGCTGCGGCCCGCCAACCAGGCTGCGCAGGGACAGTTCCGACCCGCGCTTGACCCAGCTCACCTCGTACATGTCCATGGGCTCGGTCAGCCACTTGCCGAGCAGGTCCCGCTCGTCATCGCGCAGCAGGTGACCGCGTGCGGCAAGAAACCGCGCGGCGGCGCCGCCGTCGAAGATCGCGAGATCGAGCGCGAGCATGGCGGCGTGCGGCGCGCCGATGGCGCATGCGGCCATCCGGTCGGTGTCCGTGCGGTTCGGGCCCCGCTGCGCGTAGGTGGCGAGCATCGCATACAGCGCCGGGGCGCGGTCCGGGAGCGGATGCACGCCGCCGTCCAGATCCTTGACCCGGCAGCACGCCTTGTACTTGCGGCCAGACCCGCACGGGCATGGCTGGTTTCGGGATGCGCGCTCGGTGCCCGGAGCAGCCTGCCGCAGCCTGTCCAGCGGCCGGAGCAACGGCTCGGCGATTTCGTCGGAGCCGATCGCCGACGCCAGCTCCCAAGCCCGTACCCAGTTGCCCGCGCACAGTTCGTACTCCATGGCGTCGCGGGCCGCCGGGAGCAGCATCGGGTCGAGCCGGAGACAGGACCCGATCATCTGCCGCGCCTCGTCGGACCGCCCCGATCCCTCTGCCGCCCGTGCCCGTAGCAGCATCGGGATGGCGGGATGCCCGCAATCCTCGAGCGCGGCGATGCCGCGCGACCACGGGTGCTCATCTGTCCTTCCAGGCACGGCGGCGGTCTCCACCGCTTCCGCCACCAAGTCGATCAACGCGGGCTTGGCCAGCCAGGGACCCAGGGTGACGGGAGGCCCGGCCGCTAGCGCCGAAATGCACCTCAGTGCCTCTCCCGCATCGCCAGTATCCAATCGCCCGCGCGGGCCGAACTCTCGGTGTGTCAGCAGCCACCGGGGAACGCCGGCCCGCGTGGCGAGCGTCGTAGCCACCGAGTCGTCGCCGGCGCGCAGCGCCGAGGCGAGATCCCGGGCAACTTCCATGTCCGGCAGCAGAGCATCTCCCGCGGTCACTCGCAGGAGCATAGCGCCCAGGGGCGCCACCCGGGATTCCGGCAAATCCGATTCAGCGGGCTCGGCACAGCTCGCCGTACGGCTCGGACATGCGGACCATCGGCGCTCTAGACTGCCTGGCTGGGCGGTTCATGAGGATCCTGCCCGGGGTCATGCTTGTGCGAGGCGGGAGGCATCGCCATGAACGATCTTGAGGTGGCCGCGGAACACGCGGTGCTGACCGGGCAGATCCGCTCGCTCGTGGCATGGGTGGGTCCGGGCCGCAAGCTCACCCAGACAGGCAGAATCGGGCTGACGGATGCCCGCAATTTGGTGGAACTGCTCGGCACCGGCGACAGGATCGACGCGAAGATCGGCGACCGGGTCTTCAAGACCAAGTCCAGCGAGGAACTCGCTCACCTCACCCGGATCGTCGAGTGGGCGAAGGCCGCGCGGCTGGTCCGGGTCAGCGGCACCAGGCTTGTGCCGGTGAAGAAGAACGCCGCCCTGCCCGGTCGGCCGCTGGATCTGGTGATGGCGCTGCTCAAGGCCTATCCGAAGCTCGGCAAGTCGCTATTCCCCAGGGGTGTCTACCGCCAGTCGCTCATCGGGGACGAGTTCCGCGACGTCAGCGAGGCGCTCATCGCCATCATGCTCGCCCATGCGGGCCCCTGTCCCCTCAGTCTGCTCCGCGCCTCGGCCACTGACCTGATCGAGGACCGGTATGTGCTGGACGGGCTCAGTGAGCGGCAACTGGATTTTCTGCGACGAACCGTCGATACCGACGTCAGGATCGCGGTGGCCGCACTCGCCGCGCTCGGTGTCGCTGCCCTCAAGGAGACACAGGATACGGCGGAACTCACCGCTCTCGGCCGTTTCACGATCGGGCGCAGTCGCGGCATGCCGCTGCCAGGCGACCCCGTGCTGCAGGTGCGGATCACACTCCTGGATGTCACCGGCCCGCCGGTGTGGAGACGCGTTCTGGTCCCCGCGGCGTTTACCCTCGACCGGATCCACCTTGTCATTCAGGCTGCTATGGGCTGGCAGAACTACCACATGCACGCTTTCCGGGCCGGTGAGCTCAGCTACGGTCCAGACCCGGAAGGCGTGCTCGGGCACCTGGAGGAGGCCAAGGTGCCGCTCGCCGACGTCGTCGGCGTAAGCGGGCGTATCGGCTACGAATATGACTTCGGTGACGGTTGGGAGCACGAACTCCTCGTCGAGGCGCGTACCGAGGCCGAGGCCAGCCAGACCTACCCTGCCTGCACCGCCGGCGAAGGTGCCTGCCCACCCGAGGACTCTGGCGGCTTCCCCGGCTACCAGGAGCTCAAGGAGATCCTCGCCGATCCGTCCAGCAAAGAATATGAAGAGATGCGTATCTGGGCGGAGTCGCAGATCGGCGGTGAGTTCGATCCCGCAAGTTTCGACCTGACCGAGGCCAACGCAAGAGTGTCGACCGCCTGACCCGCGCAAGCCAGCAGCCGGAAGGCGTAGAGCCCGGGTGCACGCCGCTTCTGCTGGAGCATGAGCCGTAGGGCCGTTCGGCTGATGCGGCACACCTCGCACGGGGTCCGGCCAGGCTGCGCACCCGGAGAGCTGGCGCCCGGGCTATCAGACGGTCGCCTGCACTCGTGGGCGACGTGCCCCAGCGCGGCAGGTCCCCGGTGCCCTTCAGTTCCCGCACCGGCAGCCGGGCCGGCGGGTCCGGCGCAGTGTCGCCGGCACTGGGGGAGCCGCTGTTCTTGTTGCACCGATTACCTGTGGGGCGTCTGGTTCGGGCGGGTCATCAGGTCACCTTGTTTCGTATATGTGTTCTAATCAAGAAGTGGAAGTGTGGCGGCCTGCCTGGTGGTGCTACCCGCTGGAGTGCCGGAACGGGCATCCCTGGGGGCCGGGCCGGGTGATCGTGTCGTGGACGCTGTGCGACTGCGGCCCGGCGCTGGCGGCACGCGGGCGCGGGCCAGCCGGGCACATGGTGGTGTACTGCCAGGCGGAGGGCTGCCGGTCGGCCTGGTACAAGCCCCGGCACGAGCCGGCCGGATTAGTGCGCTGCCGGGACGCACCCGTGAGTACCGGGGAGCCGGCGTTGCCGGTGGCGTTCGATCAAGAAAGACACGGTGGGGTCAGCCGGGCGCGGGGGGGACGACGACGATCATCGTCAGCACGAGGCGCTGCGAGCCCTCGTTGGCGTAGGTGTGCGGCAGGCCGCCGGGGAAGCGGGCACACTGCCGCGGCCCGACCTGGTAGCGGGTACCGGCCACGGTCAGGGTGAGCATCCCCTCCTCGACCCAGGCCAGCTCCCGGGTAGCCGGGGCATGGCCGTCGCCGCCATGCGTCTCGGACGGCATGAGCGTCCAGTGCCACAACTCGGCCGCCCAGGGCGGCTCGGTGGCGGCGATGATGGTCCCGGTCCCGCCGGACGGGCCGTGCCACAGGGTCCGGGACTGGTCCGGGCCGGTTACCCGCACCTCCGGCTCCGCTGGCACATCGACAAGGCGGGTCACCGGCACCCCGAACGCGTCGCTGAGCCTGGCGAGGGTGGCCAGGTTCGGGTTGGAGCGGGCCTGCTCAAGTGCGACCAGGACGCCCTTGCTCACCCCGGACCTGGCGGCGAGGTGATCGAGCGACCAGCCGCGCTCAGCGCGCAGGGCCTGCAGCGTGCGCGCCAGCGCGCCGCTGAGATCACTAGCAGGCACGATAACCACTCGCTTCCGGGATGGGCGGTCGGTATGTTGAACTAAACGGTATAAGATTCCGACCGCCCAGGCGAGATTCCGGGCGGGCCCCAGGTTAAAGGAGAGTGCGGACGTGGAGTTGGCCTTCGCGCTGGCGGCCGCGGTGCTCTACGGCAGTGCCGACTTCCTTGGCGGGGCCGCGTCCCGGCGATCGCGGGCGCAGTCGGTGCTGGTGGTCTCCGCCCCCGCGGGCGCGATCGCGCTCCTCGCGTCGGCGCTGGTCATGGGGGGCGCGTTCCGCACCTCCGGGCTGGCCTGGGCGCTTGCGGGCGGGACGGCGGGCGGGGCCGGGCTGATCGTGTTCTACGGCGGCCTGGCGGCGGGACCGATGAGCGTGGTCGCCCCGGTCTCCGCGCTGGTGTCCACTGTGCTGCCGGTAGGGGTAGCGCTCGCCTTTGGCGAGCGCTCGGGCCCGCCGGTCTACGCCGGTGCGGCCGTTTGTGTGCTGGCGATCGCGCTGGTCAGCATGGACGGCGGAGCGGCCAGGCCGGACGGCGTGGGCACAGCGCCGGCCGCGGTGGGACGGCGCGGCCGGCCCCATGCGACTGCTCGTGGCCTTGGCTACGGGGTCACATCCGGCCTGGCGTTCGGCATCTTCTTCCTTTTCATGCGTAACGCGGGGGCGTCCGGCGTGCTCTGGCCGGCTTGCGCCGCGCGGGTGGCCGGGACCCTGGTCATCCTGGGCGCCGCCGCCTGGCTGCGGACACCCCCGGCCGGGTGGGGGTCCGGGCTGGCCGGGCGGCGGGTGCTCCTTGTTGCCCTGGCCGCCGGCGTCCTCGACGCCGCGGCGAACGCGTGCTACATACTCGCCACCCGGGCCGGGCTGTTCGGCATCGC
>DPMS01000282.1 GCA_003541285.1 Actinomycetota bacterium | reverse complement strand
GTCGGCGTTCGGGTTGACCGCGAACACCTGATAGCCGCGCTCGCGCAGCCGCTTGTACACGTTGTTGCTGCCGTGGGTCTTCGGCGTGCGGGACACCCCGGTGACCGCCACCCGCTTGCTGGCCAGGAACGCCGATGCGGCCTCTTGGATGCTTTGCATGGCTCCTCCCTTCCGTGTTTCACTGGTGTTCGGCGTCGATCGCCAGGTCCAGCGCGAGGACGCTGGCCAGGATCAGCACGCCGTCCTCGCCGGGCGCGACGTCGACCGCGTAGCTCGTGGTCATGCTCAGCCAGCGTTTGGAGATCGTCGCGACCGTCTGCCCGTGCCGGCCGATCGTGAATTCGTGGCTGAGCAGGTCGCCATCGATCTCCATGCCGCCGGCGCCGTGGACGTCGATGGTGAACCGCTCGCCGAAGGGGGTGAACAGGTGCTTGCGCACCTCGGCCACGTCCTTGCCGTCGATGCTGATCTGGTAGGTGGGGCGGAGCGCGGCCAGCTTGCGGTTCACCTGCCCGGCCTCGCGCCCGCCCGGGTCGCGGAGGATGAGCCGGTGATGCAGGCTCAGCACCTTGCCGTCCACGTGCAGCACCGGCTGCCCGGCCTCGTCGGTGACATCGGAGTCCTCACCGAGGCGGAACATGCGCTCGCGGATCACATACATCGTCATTACCTCCTGCTCTCACACCGTCCTCGCTACTTGTCGCTGCCTTGACCACCATCGCCCGGGGGCGGCTTTGCGGACGACCCGTGAGCCGCCAGCTCGGAGTGCGCCGCTGGCTCCGGGCAGCCCCACTCTCTGGTAGGAACCTCCTCCTTGCCCCGCCGTCCCCGGACTGCTCTTCCGGTGGCTGTGCGCCGCTGTTCATGGGATCTGAACCTCGCTGACAGGGGTGATGGTGGTGCGCTGGGCCACGTAGAACGGCAGCAGCCCGAGCGCGTCCTCTTCGCTGTCGGCGTCGACCGTCCACCAGATCGCGTGCCCGCCGGAGCGGCACGAGGCCAGGGTCGGCCGGTGGCGGAGCCGGCTCTGGTGTCCTTTGAACGAGGTAAACACTACGCCGCACTCGTCCGGCTCGTGCCGGTGGTGGAGCAGGTAGCGGGCCATGAGACCAACATGCCGCCGCGCCGCCGCCCTGACATCGGGGTATCACCCTGAGCCGGACCCTGATCGTTCTTCGCCCGGCGGCCCTGACCTCCGCGAGCCCGGCTGCAGGACTTTCAGCCCTGCGTTCCCAGGCCATCCGGCCCTGGCCAGCCGGTTCAACGGGAGTCTCACTGAAGGAGGCGCGAGGGCGGCGGCGACTCCGGGTGGCCTCAAGCTCCCCGGTGCCACCTGAGCACGCCAAACAGGAGGGTGTGACCCTGCTTACCGGGCACTTCGTGGGGAGGGCCGACGAGCTCGGTTCGCTCGAGCGGCTCTTGGACGAGCTCGGCCAAGGCCAGCCGGGCGTGGTCGAGGTGGCGGGCGAACCGGGGATCGGCAAGACCCGGCTGCTGAGGGAGCTCGCCGCTTGCGCCGGGGCGCGCGGGCACCTCGTTCTGTCCGGGGCGGCTTCGGAGTTCGAGCACGACCTGCCGTTTTCGGTGTTCGTCGACGCGCTGGATGAGTACGTGGCGGGCCTGGAGCCGGAGCGGCTCGCCGTGCTCGACGGCGCCGTCCAAGCTGAGCTCGCGCATGTCTTCCCGTCGCTGTCGGCGCTGGCTGGCGGCCACGAGGTGGCGCCCCAGCACGAGCGCTACCGCAGCCACCGTGCGGTGCGGGCGTTGCTCGAGCATCTCGCGCAGACCCTGCCTGTTGTCCTCGTCCTTGACGACTTCCACTGGGCAGACTCGGCATCGGTCGAGTTGCTCGGCGCGCTGTTGCGCCGGCAGCCCGCGGCGGCCGTGCTCACCGCAGTGGCGCTGCGCCCCCGGCAAACCCCGGAACGTCTTGCAATCACGCTGGAGCGAGCGCACCGCTGCGCGGCGGTGACCCGGGTCGACCTCGGCGCTCTTACGCTGGATGAGGCCCGGCAGCTGCTAGGTGAGCGGTTCGACGTGGCCCGCGCCGCTCTCCTTTACCAGGAGAGCGGGGGGAACCCCTTCTACCTTGAGCAGCTGGCCTGGTCGCTCGCGCGCGCGCCTCAATTCGCTTCCGCTCCTGAGATCGCACTGACCGGCCTCGACGTCCCGGCGGCAGTCGCCGCCTCGCTGGCCGAAGAGCTCACACTAGTGTCCGACGTTGGGCACCTCGTGCTCGAAGGAGCTGCGGTGGCGGGCGATCCATTCGAGCCAGAGCTGGCGGCCGCTGCCGCCGCCACATCTGAGGCGGCGGCGATGCATGCAGTCGACGAACTCCAGGGGCTTGACCTCATCCGTACCACCGACGTGCCCCGGCGCTTCCGCTTCCGCCACCCGCTCGTCCGGCGCGCTGTCTACGAGGCGACCGCTGGCGGCTGGCGGCTGGGGGCGCACGAGCGGTGCGCGGAGGCACTCGCGGCGCGGGGGGCGTCGGCAGCGGCGCGCGCTCACCACGTCGAGCGGTCGGCGCGCCAGGGCGACCTCACCGCCGCCGCCGTCTTGCGCGAGGCCGGCGAGGCAACAGCACGCCTCGCGCCCGAAAGCGCTGCACGGTGGTTCGGTGGAGCGCTGCGGCTCCTCCCACAGACCACGCCGGCGGAGGACCGCGTTGAACTTCTGCTCGCCCGTTGCTGGGCATTGGCGGCAGCAGGCCGCTTCACCGACAGTCATCAGGCGGCGCTGGAAGCAGCGGCACTCGTCCCGGGACAGCCGAGTGCGCTCAACACGACCGTCGCAACGGCGTGCGCCAGCGTTGAGCGCTTCCTCGGGCGATACGAGCACGCCCACGCCCGTCTGGTGAGGGCGCTTCGCCTCCTCCCGGAGCCGGCCTCGGTCGAGCGCGCTGGGTTGCTGATCGAGCTGACGCTGAACGAGTTCTACCGCTCGAGATACGAGGCGATGCGCGATTGGGCCGCGCCTGCGGTGAGCGCAGCAAAGGAAGTGGGAGATGCCGCCCTCATTGCCGCGGCGGCCGTCATGCCCGCGTTCGCCGACGCCATGACCGGTCCGACCGAGACCGCTCGATCCCGGCGTGCCCAAGCCGCCGCGCTCGTGGATGAGCTGCCGGACGACGAGCTCTCGCTCCGTCCCGACGCGGCGGGCTGGCTCGCCATCGCCGAGGTCTATCTGGACCTCTACGCCGAAGCCGACGCGCACGCGAGTCGTGCCCTCGGGCTCGCTCGCGCGAGCGGGCAGGGGGATCCCTTGCACCGCCTCTATCCTGTTCTGCCCAGGATTTGGTACGTGCGCGGCAAGCTGGCAGAGGCTACCGAACTCCTGGACGGCGCCATCGAGGCCGCGCGTCTGCTCGGGTCACCGCCGGCGCTTGCCGGGAACCTGTTCAACCGGTCCGTCGTCGCACTCGCCGTCGGCGATCTAGACATCGCGCTCGCCACCGCAGAGGAGAGCGTCGAACTCACGCGCGACCTCGACGAAGGCTTCGTCACAGCTTGGGCCGCGGCGAGGCTCGCCGGCGTCCTGTTCGAGACCGGGCAGCCTCACCAAGCCATCGAGTTGCTCCTCGGCCGTGCCGGTGGTGAGGAGCTGACGCTCATTCCAGGCGGCTGGAGGACGTACTGCCTCGAGCTCCTCACCAGGTGCTGGCTGGCACTCGATCGCCCCAGCGAGGCCGCGCGCGCGGCGGCTCTTGCCGAGGTGATAGCAGCGGCCGTGCAACTCCCCCTCGCCGCCACATGGGCCGGCCGAGCCGTCGCCGCCGTCGCACTCGATGCCGGTGACGCCGCCCTCGCTGCGGAACGGGCGCTGGCCTCGGCCGACGCGGCCAACGCTGCCGGAGCCCCAATCGAGGCCGCGCTGTCGCGCACGATTGCGGGCCGAGCGCTCGCCGAAACCGGCCAAAAGGATCGTGCCGTGGCCGAACTTCAGCGCGCGGCGGCAGCGCTCGACGCTTGCGGCGCGTGGCGCTACCGCCAAAGCGCGGAGCGAGAGCTGGGAAAGCTCGGCCATCGTCCCCACCGGCGCACACGGCCGGGCAAGGCCAGCGGGCCAGGCATCGAATCGCTGACCGGACGCGAACTCCAGGTGGCGCGGCTCGTCGTCGACCGCAAGACCAACCCGCAGATCGCCGCGGAACTGTTCTTGAGCCAGAAGACAATCGAAACCCACCTGCGCAACATTTTCCACAAGATGGGCGTCACGACACGCGCCGCCCTCGCGCGCGCCGTCGAACGCACCGACCCAACAGCGAGCCCGCGACCTAGATAGGCCGCCCGGCCTCGGCTCGTGCCCAGCTTCGGCGAGGGCGGAGAGGCCGAGGGAGCACCCGCAGACCCGCCTGCGCGGCCAGCCTGGCTCTGCCCAAGAGTGCCCGATGACATCAAGCAGGCCGATACGAACCGAATTGGTCAGGCCATTTGGCCCTTGCGGTCAGCGGCCCGCGATCTCGAAAATGAGCGCTAAGAGGCGGGGCTCTTCCCGTGGCCGTGCAAAGGGGTGGGCCATGGATGTGCTCGTTTCTGCGGGGTGGCTCGCGGGGCATCTGGGCGATCCGCGCTTGCGGGTGTTCGACGCCACGGTGCAGGTGCGCCGACGGCTGTTTGTCCCGACCGTGCGTACCGGAGAGCGGCAGTGGCGGCGGGAGCACATCCCGGGCAGCGTCTTTGCGAGCCTGTTCGCGCTGTCCGACCCCGCGCGGCCGAGGCGATCGCTGACCATGCCACCGGCTGAGCAGTTCGCCGCGGTGATCGGCGCACTCGGCGTCTCCGATGACAGCCACGTGGTCATATACGACCGCCGGGAGAATATGTGGGCAGCACGGCTGTGGTGGATGTTGCGGACCTTTGGCTTTGACCACGCTGCGGTTCTAGACGGGGGCTGGACGGCATGGCGGCAGGGCGGCTACCCGCTCTGCTCAGACCCGTGCACCTATCCCCCCGGCACGGTCACCGCGAGCCTGCGACCCGAACTGGTGGCCACTAAGCAGGATGTGCTCGGCGCCATCGGAAACCCGGATACTTGCCTGATCAACGCCCTCGGCCGGCGGCAGCACCGTGGCGAGGTCAATGAGTACGGCCGGCGCGGCCACATTCCCGGCTCGCGGAACGTGACCGCGTGGGAGATCCTGGACCGTAAAACCCAGCGGTACCGGGAGCTGCCCGAGTTGCGGCACAAGGTCGGCCCGGCGCTAGATGCCAGCCAGATCATCACCTACTGCGGAGCGGGCGCGGCGGCCGCCAGCCTCGCGCACGTCCTGGTCCGGCTCGGCCATCCCCGTGTGGCCGTCTACGACGGGGGCCTGCTCGAATGGTGCGCCGATCGCCGCCTCCCCCTGGAGCTCGGCACATAAATCTCCATTGCGGCAGAGCCGGTAGGCCCGGGCTCGGAACCCGATGATTCCCAGACCCTCCAGGTGGCCCAGCGCCAGAAGTAGATGTACAGGTTCTTCAGCTTGGCCTTGAACCGGCCTGCCCCGGCGACGTAGAAGTCCTCCAGGATCGCCCTTGTCCGCGAGCCGTGCTCCTGACCGCCGTTCTCGACCCAGCCGCCTTCCCCCACGGCCAGTTCTTTGTAGGGCGGCTTGCCGATTACGACCGTTACGTTCGCCTTTGCTTTGACCTTGTTGGCTGCACGGCGTGACGCGGCGATTAGCTGCAGCCCATACGCCATCTGGGTCTGCGCGCCATAGGGGTCATCCCGGGTGTCGGTGACGTACAGTTGGGCGGGCGGGGCTGGAGATGGGACAGATCACCGCGCAGGTGATTGCAGCTCCCGCACAAGTTCGGCGTGTAGCCACGCATTCGGCGCGAAGACCGCGAGATCCGTCTGTTCTCCGGTGTGCTGACGCTGAATGAGCAAGAAGCCACCCGAAGTGACGCTGAATGCGTCCGCTTCTTCGTAGGTCATCTCGGTGGGCGCTGCCGAGGAGCTGCCCAGGTAGACCTTGACAGCCATGGCCAGCAACCTTTCGCACGCGGGTGGGGGTTCAATAAACGCCACGCTACTCCCGCAGCCCGTAATCGCCCACCTGGCGACAGGTCTGCACAGGCCTGCCGTAATATCCGTGAAGATCACTACCGGCGGACGGCTGCTCAGACCCTGGCGAAGTCGGTGATGTCCTGCTCGAAGTCCGCGACCATCTGCTGCGTGAGAGTACGCCTGGTCTCAGCGATGCCACGCAGGACATCCGCCGTGGCAGCCAGCTCCTCCTGGCGCTCGAACAGGACTCGCTCGAACACCAGCTGTGCTGTCCTGCGTGCCGCGAACTCGATGTCCGCCGGGGTGAACAGCGCGGATTGCGCGACCACCGCCGTCATGTCCAGCTCGCCCTGCGGGATCGCCCGCAGGTAGCGGTCCCAGATCGCACGGCGGGCGTCTTCATCCGGCGGGCCGACCGGCAGCACGTAGTCGAACCGGCCGTGCCGCAGGAACGCNNGACCACCTTGTCCAGCTCGGCGACCAGCGCGAACGACTCCCGCAGCGCCGCGGCCAGGCCAGCTGGGGAGTCACCAGCCAGACGGGAGGGGAACAGCTCGACGAACGGCCAGCCAAGCCGGGCTGCAACGCCTTTGGCAAAGGTGGTCTTGCCCGTCCCCGGCGGCCCGAACAGCACGACTGCCCGCGGCGGTACCAGGCCGAGCCGCTCAGCGAGCTGGGCCTGCGCCAGCGGCAGGATCACCCTTCGCTCGATCAGCTCCTTCTCCCTGACCATTCCCTCGAGCTCGTCCCAGGTACTGGCCCGCAGCATCCGGCCCCCCAACCTGCCCAGGATTCCGACATCTTCCGGCCCGACCGGCTCGAGCTTCTCGTAGAAGATCATGCCTGGCCGGGCCCGGTAACCGCAGTGCTCCAAGGCCAGCGCGCCGACCTCGTCGCTGGTTGCCAGGAGACAGTCGATTCGGTGCACGCCGACCGCCACCAGCCGCCGCTCGAGCTCGGTCAACACCGCGCTGCCAATGCCCCGGTTCCGCCACGCGCCGGCCAGGCTGATCCGCACGATCCACGCGCGGCCACCGCTGACGGTGGCCACGGCGGTCCCGACCAGTTCGTCTCCCACGACCGCCACCACCGCAGGCTCGCCAGCGCGGACCGCAGAAATCAGGTCAGAGAGGCCAAAGACCGGTGCCTCACCTCCGGCCGCTGGGTCGCCCCACAGCCGGATCGCAGCGTCGAGATCATCGTCGTGGAAGTCGCGCACCCGCCACAGCACCATCGGCCCAGTTTGTCACCCCGCCCGTCCAGGGACCGGGTGCCTGCTCGTCAGCGTTGTGGGGCACCGCCCACATACATGCACGTCGACGACGTCACCACTCTGGCCAATCCCGACATCGTCGAGGACATCCGGCATCACGTGCAGAGCGCGGAGGTCGCCAAGGACGACGTGCCCGCGACCTGACCGAAGCCGAGTTCGAGGAGATCAGGAAGTTCGGCGCCGAAGAGCCGCGGCCACGACCGCTGAGAGTCCGCGCTCGAGTGCAGCCCAGAACGGCGGAGGGCCGGCCGCGCCGACGATGTCCGCAAGCTGCTCGTGGGCGATGGCCCAGGCAAAGAGCGCCTGCCTGGTCCCTGGCCCGGGCCCGGTTACGCCTTGTTCTGCCCCGCCAGCCCACCTCCGGGCAGCGCCCCATTGCGCGGCCAGCATCGCCGAGCCACGATGGCGTCAGCACCACTGGCAGAAATGATGAAAGACCCATGGCTGGCTCACGTTAGCGCGGACCCGACGGGACGGGCTCGCCAGGTCGCGCAGGCCCACGCCGCCTTCCTGGCCGGCGGGCCGCCGGCCGGATCAGACCTGCGCGATGTGGTAGTGCAGTCATGGCTGCGCTCGGCCCAGGCCAATGTCGATCCGGATGCTGACCCCCGGTGATGCTGGCTGACAGCGAGCTCGCCTCCTACCGGGCCGCGCATCCGCTCGCCGCGGTGATCGGGATGCTGCGCGATCTCGTCGGCGGGACGGCCGATGATGGCGAGCACCTGATGGCGGTTTCGGACGCGGCAGGCCGACTGCTGTGGGTGGAGGGTCACCGCGGCACCCGCAGGCGGGCCGAGGCGATGAACTTCGTCGAGGGCGCGGTATGGGATGAAGAGCACGCGGGCACGAACGCCCCCGGTACCGCGCTTGCCCTGGGCCGACCCGTGCAGATCTTCTCCACCGAGCATTTCAGGCACACAGTTCAGGGCTGGACGTGCGCGGCCGCACCGATCCGGGACCCCACTACCGGGCAGGTGATTGGCGTCATCGATGTCACCGGCGGCGACCCGGTCGCCCATCCGCATAGCCTGGCGCTGGTGAAAGCGGCGGCCCGCGCCGCCGAAGGCGAGTTCGGCTGGCGGCGTGACCCGGTGTCTGGGATATGGATGCCGGCCCCGCCGGAACCGGGCCGGCTGCAGGTCCTCGGGCGCAGCGATGGGCTGCTCCGCCTAGACGGCCGTGAATTCCGGCTGAACCGGCGCCACGCCGAGGTCTTGTTCATCCTCTCCGAGCACCAGCTCGGAGTCACCGGCGAGCAGCTGGCGGATTGCCTGTACGAGGATTTCATGGATCCGGCCGCCGTCCGGGTAGAGCTGACCAGGCTGCGGCGGGTGGTGGGCGACCTGGTACGGTCACGTCCCTACCGGCTGACGCGGGCGCTGACGGCCGACTACCACGATGTCACGGCGGCGCTGCGACAGGGCGACACCGCCGCGGCGCTGGCCGCTTACCCCGGCCCGCTGCTGCCCAGCTCGGAGGCGCCGGCCGTGGTGGCTAAGCGCCGATGGCTGGAAACGCAGCTGCGGTCGGCCGTGCTCGTCAGTGCCAACCCTGACGTCCTGTCTTTGTGGGCTGAGCGGTTCGGTTTCGACGACCTCCAGGTGTGGGAGCGGCTGACTGCCATGCTTCCCAGAGGGTCCGTCCGCCGCGCCGGCACCGCTGCCCGCTCCCGCGAGCTGCGCGCGGAATACGGCCTGAGCATTGATGTTGCGTTTACGTAACGTCATGGGACGTAGCGTCACCTCCACCACGTGGCCGTCCAGGTGGGGACGGCCATCTCGCCTTGATGGAGGTCCCACCATGACCCGCTTCGCTGCGCCGGGCCAGCCCGGCGCCACCATGCAGTACCTGTCCCGCTACGACCACTGGATCGGCGGCGAGTATGTGCCCCCGGCCCTGGGCCGCTACTTCGAGAACCCGACACCGGTGACTGGGCAGACGTTCTGCGAGGTCGCGCGTGGTACAGCCGACGACGTCGAGCGTGCCCTGGACGCGGCGCACGGCGCCGCACCGGCATGGGGGCGCACGTCTGCCGCCGACCGGGCCAACGTCCTCAACAAGATCGCAGATCGCATGCAGGAGAACCTGGAGGCCCTCGCCGTCGCTGAGACGTGGGAGAACGGCAAGCCGGTCCGCGAGACCCTCGCAGCAGACATCCCGCTGGCGATTGACCATTTCCGCTACTTCGCGGGTGTCATCCGCGCCCAGGAAGGCAGCCTGGCCGAACTCGACGACGACACCATCGCGTACCACTTCCACGAGCCACTCGGCGTGGTGGCCCAGATCATCCCATGGAACTTCCCGATCCTGATGGCCACCTGGAAGCTCGCCCCCGCCCTAGCAGCCGGGAACGCTGTCGTGCTCAAGCCTGCGGAGCAGACTCCAGCATCGATCCACTTCCTGATGAGCGTGATCGGCGACCTCATCCCGCCGGGAGTTCTCAACATCGTCAATGGCTTCGGGGTCGAGGCTGGCAAGCCGCTCGCCTCCAGCCCGAGGGTCGCGAAGGTCGCGTTCACCGGTGAGACCACGACCGGGCGGCTGATCATGCAGTACGCCAGCGAGAACATCAAGCCGGTCACCTTGGAACTCGGCGGCAAGAGCCCGAACATCTTCTTCGACGACGTCTCCACCAGCCATGACGCCTTCTACGACAAGGCGCTGGAGGGATTCACCATGTTCGCCCTCAACCAGGGCGAAGTGTGCACATGCCCGTCCCGGGTGCTCATCCAGCAGGGGCACTACCAGGAGTTTCTGGCCGACGCGGTCGAGCGCACCGGAAAGATCGCGCAGGGACACCCGCTCGATACCACAACCATGATCGGGGCGCAGGCCTCTAACGACCAACTCGAGAAGATCCTCTCCTATCTCGATATCGGCCAGGCCGAGGGCGCCCGGATCCTGGCCGGCGGCCACCGGGCCGACCGCGGCGGCGAACTGTCCGGCGGGTACTACGTCGAGCCCACCATCTTCGAGGGCAACAACTCCATGCGGATCTTCCAGGAGGAGATCTTCGGCCCGGTCGTGTCGGTGACCTCGTTCGCGGACTTCACCGACGCCGTCAAGATCGCCAACGACACGCTGTACGGGCTCGGCGCCGGCGTGTGGACGCGAAACATCAATACCGCCTACCGGGCCGGCCGTGCGATCCAGGCGGGCCGGGTGTGGACCAACTCTTACCACCTCTACCCCGCCCACGCCGCGTTCGGCGGCTACAAGGGCTCCGGCATCGGCCGCGAAACGCACAAGATGATGCTGGAGCACTACCAGCAGACCAAGAACCTTCTGATCAGCTATTCACCCCAGGCCATGGGCTTCTTCTAGGCAAGACATGACCACGTCCGAGGTATCGCGGGTCGCCGTGACCCCCGCAGCCGCTGATCTGCTGCGGACCCTGTACGCGGCCAACGGGCCACTGATGTTCCACCAGTCCGGCGGCTGCTGCGACGGCAGCTCTCCGATGTGCTACCTGGAAGGCGAATTCCGCACCGGGGCCTCCGATGTGCTGCTGGCCGCGCTGCACGTCGAGCGGGTGCCGGAGCCGGTCACCTTCTGGATGTCGGCCGCCCAGTTCGACCGCTGGCGGCACACTCACCTCACTGTGGACGTGGTGCCGGGCCGTGGCAGCGGCTTCTCGCTGGAGGCTCCCGAGGGTGTGCGGTTCCTCATCCGCTCCCGGCTGCTCACCCCGGAGGAGGACGCCACCCTTGGCCAGTAGCAGTCCCCTGCACATGCCCGCCGTGCGGGACGAAGACCGTATCGCGCGGAGGGCGGGCGGCGCGGTGATCGCCCGGCTGCACGCCCTGCCCGGAGTGCCCTCGCGCAAAGCGGATATCACCCGGACGTGGCCGAAGGTGCCGTTCGAGCAGGTCATCAGCGCGCGACTACGGCATGACACGACAGATTCCAGCCCGTGATGAGCGGCACACACGAAAGGAGCAGGCGATGACACTAGCGCAGGAACCACCGCTGCAGGGGAGAGCGAGCCTCCGTGGCCGGGTGGCCCTCGTCACGGGGGGCACGCGCGGCATCGGCGCGGCGGTCTGCCGTGCCCTGGCGGCCGATGGCGCATCCGTGGCGGCCGGCTACCACCGGCAGACCGAGCAGGCGCAGAAGTTTCTTGCCAGCACGACAGCGGACTTCCCCGGCCGGCGAGTCTCAGTGCACGAGGGCAACATCGGTTCCCCCGATGATTGCAGGCGTGTCGTCGGGGAGGTCATTCAGCAGCATGGGGAACTGAACATCCTGGTCAACAACGCCGGGATAACGATTGACCGGACAGTCGCCAAGATGAGCGACGAGGACTGGCAGAGGGTGATCGCGGTCAACCTCTCCGGCGCCTTCTTCATCGCGCAGGCAGCACTGGATCACATGCTTGAGCGGGGCAGCGGGCGGATCATCAATGTGTCCTCGGTCATCGGCGAGACCGGCAACATTGGCCAGGCCAATTACGCGGCGTCCAAATCCGGGCTCTTCGGCCTGACAAAGTCACTGGCGAAGGAGTCCGTGTTCCAGCTGCAGCGCGCTGGTCGGCCGGCGGGCGACGGAACCGGCCTGACCGTGAATGCCGTGACCCCGGGCTTCATCGCGACCGACATGCTCGCCACCATCCCGGACAAGGTACTTGAGCGGATCCGGAACCAGATTCCGGTCGGCAGGCTAGGCCGGCCGGAGGAAATTGCCAGGGTGGTCTGCTTCCTGGCGGCCGACGAATCCGCCTACATCACTGGTCAGATCTGGGCCGTCAACGGCGGCCTCGACATGTAAGGAGTGCAAGGGCATGACTGAGCAACGCGAAGTCGTGGTTCTATCCGCTGTACGAACCGCCATTGGCAAGTATGGCGGTGGCCTGGCTGCCGTCCCGCCGTGTGATCTCGCCGCCACCGTGGTGCGGGAGGCGGTGGGCAGGGCGGCGGTGGAGCCCGCAGATGTCGGGCATGTGGTGTTCGGCAACGTGATCCACACCGAGACCCGGGACATGTACCTCTCGCGCGTGGCCGCGGTCAACGGCGGCCTTCCGGTGCAGACACCAGCGTTCACTCTCAACCGGCTCTGCGGCAGTGGCCTGCAGGCGATTGTCTCGGCCGCCCAGGCGGTCCAGCTGGGCGACTGCGACGTGGCCGTGGCCGGTGGGGCGGAGTCGATGAGCCGTGGCCAGTACTGGCTCCCCGGCCTGCGCTGGGGCCAGCGGATGACCGACGGTGCCGTCATCGATGCCATGGTGGGGGCGCTCACCGACCCGTTCGACGGCTGCCATATGGGGGTGACGGCCGAGAACGTCGCGTGCGACTACGGCGTGTCCAGGGCCGACCAGGACGCGCTCGCCGCGGAGAGCCACGGCCGGGCTGCGGCAGCGTCGGCGGCCGGGTACTTCACCGAGCAGATTGTCCCGGTCCAGGTGCCGGGCAGGAAAGGCACCGTGACGGTCGGCACCGATGAGCACATCCGGCCCGGTCTAACTGCCGATGACCTGGCACGGCTTCGCCCGGCGTTCGCCGCTGACGGAACCGTGACGCCAGGCAACGCTTCGGGCATCAACGACGCCGCAGCGGCAGTGGTCGTCGCGGCGAAGTCATTCGCCGACGAGCGAGGACTGAGCCCGCTGGGGCGGCTGATCGCCTACAGCCACGCCGGGGTTGAGCCACGCATCATGGGCATGGGCCCGGTACCCGCCGTGCGCAAGGTCCTCGACCGCGCCGGGCTCAAGGTCGACGAGATCGACGTGTTCGAGGTGAACGAGGCCTTCGCCGCCCAGGCGCTCGCCGTCATCCGCGAACTTAGCCTGCCCCCCGAGCGGACCAACCCTAACGGCAGCGGAATATCGCTCGGGCATCCGATCGGCGCCACCGGGACCATCCTGGCCGTCAAAGCCCTCTATGAGCTGCGGCGGACCGGCGGCAGATACGCCCTTACGACGATGTGCATCGGCGGCGGGCAGGGCATCGCGGCGATCTTCGAGCGGATATAGACGCCGGCCAAGCCCGGCCGGATTATGAGGACATGGGCGATCCCAGATGAACGTACGCGAAACTGCCTGGCAGCCCGCTGAGGAGGCTGCTGCCGCTCTCGAACCGGAAGCCGGACTGATCGGCCGGCTGGATATGGCCGGGTTCGGCCAATCCCTGATCTCGGTGCTGGCCCGGGCGGCTGCGCATCCCGGAGATGTCGCCCAGGCGGCCCTGCGATTCTCCACCGATCTCGCGATGATCTGGCCAGCCGCCGCCCGGCTATGGGCTGGGGCACCGGCAGCCCCACCCGTGCCAGCCGGGCAGGACAAGCGGTTCGCGGATCCATCCTGGGACGACAACCCGGCATATTTCGCTATCCGCCAGTCCTATCTCGCCGCACGGCGGCTGTCGGAGGAGCTTCTCGAAACTGGACACGGTGACCCGGTCGCCGACGAGAAGGCACAGCTCGCAGCCGGCCTGCTCTTCGACGCGATCGCACCGACGAACTTCCTGCTCACCAATCCCGCAGCTATCAAGCGTGCGTTCGAAACCGGCGGGGTGAGTGTGGCCCGCGGAGCGCGCAATTTCCTTGATGACCTAGTGCACAACGGCGGCCGCCCACGCCAGGTCGATACGCGGAATTTTGAGCTTGGGGTGAATCTAGCGGCGACCCCGGGCAAGGTCGTCTTCCGCAACGAGCTCATCGAGCTGATCCAGTATGCCCCGCAGACAGCGGAGGTTCATGCCATCCCGCTGCTCGCCAGCCCACCGTGGATCAACAAGTACTACATCATGGATCTGGCACCCGGACGGAGCTTCTTTGAGTGGGCCATCCAGCACGGCCGGACCGTCTTCGCGATCTCCTACCGGAATCCGGACGCCAGCATGCGCTCCGTCCGCCTCGGCGACTACCTCATCAGCGGGCCACGCGCCGCCCTCGACGTGATCGAAGAGATCACCAGCGCCGACAGGATCGACATCGTCGGGCTCTGTCTTGGCGGCGCCCTGACCGCCATGGCCGCCGCCTACCTGGCGCAGGAAGGAGACGACCGGATCGGCTCGGTGACGCTGCTCAACACGCTGCTCGACTACAGCGAGCCGGGTGTGCTCGGCGTGTTCACGGATGAGAAGACCGTGTCACGCCTCGAGCAGCAGATGGAGGCCGAGGGTGTCCTCGATGGCGCCAAGATGGCCGCGACATTCGACGTGCTGCGGGCCAACGAGCTCATTTTCAGCTATGTGGTGTCCAACTGGCTGATGGGCCAGAATCCCCCGCCGTTCGACATCCTGGCGTGGAACGCCGACCACACCCGGATGCCCGCAGCGATGCACTCCTTCTATCTTCGCTCGCTCTACATCCGTAACCAGCTCGCCCGGGGCGAGCTGGAACTGGCCGGGCGGCGGCTGTCACTGTCGTCGATCAAGAGCGACACCTACATCGTCGGGGCCATCAACGACCACATCGTGCCCTGGCAGGCGTCGTACAAGTCCACGCGCCTGCTGGGCGGCAGCGTAAGGTTCGTGCTGTCGAACGGGGGCCACATCGCCGGGATCGTCAACCCGCCGGGCCCGAGAGCCTGGTTCGAGGCGGCCGACCGCAACCGTGCCTCAGCGGAGAAGTGGCGCGCGGCAGCCAGCAGCCACACCAGTTCCTGGTGGGAGGACTGGGCCAGGTGGGCGGGAGAACGCGCCGGCCCGCTCGGCCCGCCGCCCCCGATGGGAAATGGGCGCTACCCCGTGCAGGGCGATGCGCCGGGCGAGTACGTCCGCGGGTGACGCTGCCGCATCGGCCCCCGCTGCCGGCCCACGCGATGATCGGGGCCTTCATCCAGTGGGGTGATGGATGTCACGCCCGGGCAGCACCACTTCCGCTTGGCAAATCTATCCTTTGCTTGATAAAGTTAGCATCGTCACAGATACTCCAAGGAGGGCACCATGACTGAAACCCGCACCGCCGGCCAGGAACTGCAAGGTCAGATCCTCGACACGGTCCGCAAGAGCCAGGAGGCGGTCGTTGACGCGCTGAAGGCCTGGGCCGACGCCGTCAGCTCCATCACGCCACCGCTGCCGGCCCTGAGCCCGGCCATCGCCGACAAGCTGCCCAAGCCGGAGGAACTCGTGGCAAACGCCTACGACTTCGCCGAGCAGCTCCTTGCCAGCCAGCGGAAGTTCGCCGAAGACGTGCTCGAGGCCACCGGGGCAGTGACGGCGAAGAAGGCCAGCGCACCGAAGAAGTGACACGCCTGCCCGCAGCTGGTTCGCGGCGAATCCTGGCCCCCACCGGGTTCGCCGCGAACGCATGTACCCTCACCACCGTCAGCACGCATGTGCATATCGTCGACCGGGCAGGGCGACCATGACTGATCCCTGGGATGAGCAGATGGAGGCCCTTGGCGCCTTCATCCGCAGCCAGCGCAGACTGGCGAATCTCTCGCTGCGCCAGCTTGCCGAGATGACGAGCCTCTCGAATCCGTATCTGAGCCAGATCGAGCGCGGGCTGCACCAGCCCTCCGTACGCGTCCTGAAACTCCTCTCCGAAGCACTCAACGTATCGGCAGAGACTTTGCTGGCGCAGGCGGGCTTGCTCAACCCCGGCCACCCCGCTGACGCGGATACAGTGCTGCCGGTAGAGACTGCCATCCGCGCTGAGCAGCGCCTGAGCGAAGAGCAGAAGACAGCGCTCATCGCCGTGTACCACAGCATGCTGCGGTCCTAGTCATGCGGCGTCACACGAGGCCTACCGGGGCGGCGTAGACCACCTGATCCGGGTCGGACCGTTTGGCGAGATGCCGGGCATGTCGCGGCTGGTGCGGGTCCAATTCCCCGATCCGGTACACCGCGATGGCGCGATGCCAGGGGGCGTGCGCTGGGAGACTATCGGCGTGACCGGCGGGTTGTCTCCCGTGCTGGATGCGAACGTCAGGCTGAGCGAGGAAAGCGGCCAGCGCAGCCGGGTGGCGCTGACCGCCTCCTGCCGGCCTCCATTCGGCCTGCTGGGCGCAGAGCTGCCGCCGTGGCCACGCATTGGTGTGCGGGCGGCGGGCCCTACCTCCCCGCCTGGTCACCCGACAGCAGGAACGAGGTAACAGCAGCCGCGAAACCCTCGGGATCCTCCCAGAACAGCAGGTGGCCCAGTTCGGGGAAAGCCACGAGCTCGGCACCGGGGATACGGTCAGCTAGCAGCTTCCCATTCCGCGGATCAACAACCTTGTCCGCCCCGCCCTGCACTACCAATGTCGGAGCCTGGATGCGGGACTGCGTCAGCCTCCCCGTGTAGCTTGCCCCCGCAAGCGCCTGGGCCGACCAGGCGCGACGGTCTGCTGGCCGGGACCGCTGGTGTGTCACCAGGCGCTCGACGAGTTCGGGATGCTGCCTTAGCGTTTGCGGGGACAGGGCATTCTCCACCATCCGCCGCAGGGCGATCTCGGCGGGCAGGCCGCGAAATGACGTCATCAGCAGGGCGGAGCTGGCCGGCATGGGGAAAGCGAAGGGCCAGCCGGGTGTGGTGCAGGCCAGGACGAGACGGCGAACCCGCTCCGGGCAGAGCACGGCAAGCTCCTGCGCCACCATTCCGCCAAGGCTGGCGCCCAGGACGTTGGACCTGCGGATGCCGGCGTCGTCGAGCACAGACATAACGTCACGCGCCATGTCGGCGATCTTGAGTGATTGCTGGGGCATACCGCTGCGCCCGCTGCCCCTGTTGTCAATCAGAACGAGCCGGAAATGCTTCTGAAGTTTCCCGAGGACCGGACCCCACCCGGAGCTATCGAATCCGAGTCCCTGGATCAGCGTCAGCCAGGGCCGGCGCGCATGCAGGGTGCCACGCAGTTCGTAGGCGATACGCAGCTCGCCGTGACGCACATGTCGAGTCCTCCTCACTGTGCCTTCCTGTTGGCCAGGTGGCCGCCGTCTTCTGGCGCTGCCACGTTTCCCGGCCTGGTGCGAATGCCCGCCGGTGCCCGAGCGTATACGTGTGTCCCCCGGCCCGGCTGGCGGGCCGCTACTTTTGGTGGGGGTTAGCGGGGACCTTTGGCGCTTAGCTCGTTGATAAAGGGCGGCGAGTGCCGTGTCGGCTGATTTTCGCCCTGAGCCGCACTGATGCGGCTGCCTCGATGCCGGAGGGCACCACCGGCTCAGTCGTGTTCTCCGTTGTGCTCCTGGTCGTGGTGCCAGCGCCGCAGCTGGGTGAGTTCGGCCCGCCGCTGCGCGAGTGTGGTGCGGGCGAGGGCGCGGGCCTGCGTGCTGGCTCCCGAGCGCAGCTCAGCCCGGCACAGGGCAATTTCGGCGGTGCGGTTGGCGATCATGGCATCTAGCCAGTGGTCGTTGAAGTCGTGGCCGTACTGGTGGGTCATCTCGTCCCAGTCGTGGCTGCCCATCATGCCCTGCCCCATCCCGCCTGGGGGGGTGACGCCGGGGGTGTAGGGGGCCGGGATGGGCTGGTGCCACTGTCCCATCATCTCGCGCATGTGCTGGGTGTTGCTGTCAAGCTCTCGCAGGTGGGCGGCGAACTGGTGCAGCTGGATGCTGGTGGTATGCCCGGCCACCAGGGCAGCCAGGGCCGTGGACTGGTCTTCCAGCCGGAGCATGCCGGTGGTGAACGCGACATCGGCGGTGTTGACCGCCGCCGTCGGCGTGCTCGAGGCTGGCGTGCTCGGCGACGGCGTGGATGTCGTGGTGCCGGCCGGGGTGGCGCTGGATCCGCAGGCGGCCAGCGCCATGGTGGTGATCACTGCCGTGCCGATGGCGGCCAGCCAGTGGTGCTGTGGTTTCATGAGGTACTCCCCAAGTGGTCCGGCCGGGAAGGGCTGGCCCGGCCGACGGTCAGTCGTGGTGGGCATGGAAGGTGCCGGACCTGGTGCGGACCCGGACCGGCTGCCCGGACCCGCAGGCGGGGACACCGCTGTGGTAGTCCATGTGCGCACACCCAGCCCCGCGAGACGGTCATCATCCTGGCCCAGGCACCATGCACGTAGATGACCAGCTTCAACCCGGCCAGATGGGCCGCGTGAGAGAGGTGGACCTCCAGCCCACGGCTGCGATCCCCGGACTCATAGGCGGCGGTCCGCCCGCGCGCGGGTAGGCGTGGCTGCCATGCAGCGTCGCCTGCAGCCCATCCCGGGCATGGCCGCCGCCTGGGCGGGCACCGTCGCTGCGGCCAGCATGCCAGTGGTCACCGCTGCCCCCAGCCCTCCCGCGAATCGCGGCGCAAGCATTGTGATTCCCCGGTGACAAGCATCGGCTCTTATCCCACAGTGCCGTGGCCGCCTGCTCCGATGGCAGAGACGAACAGCCCGCCAGGACCTGACGACAGTCCCGGAATGATGACCGCCCGTGGCAGCACGCAACCGCTGGTGCGAAGCGGAGGGCAGGCCATGAGGCGGGGCCAGCCCCGGCGCGCCCTTGCCCAAGGCAGCTTCCCCGGAGATTTACCGGTGACCACAGCGGTGACTTTCGTCCCTGTGCTGGGGTCCGGGGCAGCGGTGATGGCTGGGCGTGTTCATCGCACGGGAGCTGGTCGTTGACGCCGCGTTCGGCGCTGCTCAGGCAGGGCTGGTGCGGGTCATGGACGCTGGCGGCCTGACCCGGCCCTCTCAGGTGGCTTACGAGGGAGGGCTTACGCGCGTGATCAGGGTCGGCCCGTTCGGTGACACGCCCGGCGTCTCCAAGCTGGTCCAGGTGCGTTTCCTCAGCCCCGTGCAGCGAGGTTCCACCATGGCAGTCCCGTTGCGCTGGGAAGCGGCCGGGCCGGCAGGTGGGCTCTCTCCCGTGCTGGACGCCGACCTGATCCTCGCGGCAGACGGCGAGGACAGGACCCGGGTGGCGCTGACCGGCTGCTACCGGCCGCCCCTGGGGCGTGATCAGCGGCGGCGAGCACGGCGATGCGGATCAGGCCGACCGCAGGCGAGTCCGGCAAGGCGCCACGAGCGGTGCTGTCCGCCACATGCCAGGGCGCGGCGTACAGGTTCGTGACCCGGATCCGCTCCTGAACGAAAGACCCACCCGGATCCTCGGCCGTACGCCGGGAGCGCGTCGGGGCTGGTCAGAAGAAGTTCCAGGCACGCTTGAAATCTCGTTCCCGTAGCGAGCTGACCCTCACGGCGAACTCGGCAGCCACCGCCGGAGACTGGCCGGCGCTCTGCATGATCCAGGTCGTCATTGTCAATTCCCGGATCTCCCGCAGGACCGGGTAGCCAGGCCAGCCGCGTACATCGAACCCGTATGCCTTCGCGAACGCCTGGTACTGATCTTCGCCCAGCCCGTACCGCTCCACCGCAATGACGGTCGGCAGCAGGTCCCATTCCCGCGGGCCGACCGCCGAAGCCCCGAAGCCCAGCAGCACCACCTGGCCGCCGTCAGTGAGCAGGTTCCAGGGGTGCGCATCTCCATGGATCGGCCCAGCCGGTATAGCGAACTCGAGTTCCTGGAACTCAGAAGTCAGGTCAGCGCACCTTCCGCAGAGAAAGTCACGATCACTGGGGTCGGTGCCGGCCGACGTCGCCAGACGGGATTGCGAGGCCCGGAGCGGCTCGAAGCCGGCCAGCTTGCACGGGCAGCGCTCAAGTGCGTGGAAGCACGCGATCAGGCGGCCCAGATCGGTGTAGGTCGGCTGCGGGCCGCCACCGGTCACCGCGCGCCAGAACGAAACCGGGTGCCCGTCCACCAGCAGCGGCTGCTCGGCCTCCTCGTACACGCGTACTGCCGGGACGCCCGCGTCTGCCAGCCAGCGGGCCACGCAGAGCTCTTTCTCCATCTGGCCCAGCCGGTCGGCCGACCGCGCGATCCTGACCACGACCGGTGCGCTGGCCAGCCGGTAGATGGCGTTCTCCCCCAGCCCGAGCAGCTCAGCGCCCTGGCCGCTCAGCCCCGCCCGTGCGCATGCGTGCAGCAGCACCGGAAGAAAAGCCGAGGGCGAGAATCCCGTAGTGACATGTGTCACGCGACCCAGGATTCCTGCCACCAGAGAGCAGGTCAAGGACCGGATCGTTCGACTAGCTGGCTCCGCCCGGCTGGGCTGTGGGCATCTCGCACCGTCACCGCGGTACGCCGCCGTGGCATCTGGCGCGAGATCGTCGCAGCCCCGGGACACCCGTGAGCAGCGGCCGAACGGCCTGCGCATTCGGCATATCACTTGTCGCTGGCGTGGTCAGCGTCACCGTAGGGCGTGGGGTTTGTGTGCACGAGTGCCGGCGTTGGCTGGAACCGGCGCAGCCGCAGGCTGTTGGTTACGACGAAGACGGAGCTGAACGCCATCGCGGCGGCGGCGACAAGCGGGTTGAGGAACCCGAGGGCGGCCAGCGGGATGGCGGCGACGTTGTAGGCGAACGCCCAGAACAGGTTNNACGGCCCGGGCGGCGCGGGCGTTGTCACCGGTGAGCAGCACCGGCCGCAGGCCCATCCCGCGCAGCCTGGCCACGGCCTGGGCCGAGGTGGGCTTGATCGTGTCGGCGACCACAAGCATGCCCCTGACCTGCCCATCCCACCCGGCGAACACCGCGGTCTGCCCCGCGGCCTCCGCCTCGGCGGCCCGGGCGGCCAGCCCGGCCGGGATGGGCTGTGCCCACTCGCGCTCGAGCCAGTCCCGCCGGCCTGCCACCACCGCGTGACCGTCAGCAACACCGGAGACGCCCAGCCCCCCGTGGCTGGCGAACCCCTCCACGCCGGGCAGGCTGCCACCGAGCCGCTGCGCGGCCTCGNNGCGAGCCCGAGCGCGCACGGGCAGGCGATGATCAGCACCGCGACCGCGGCGGTGAACGCCGCCCCCACGCTCTGCCCGGCGGCCAGCCACCCGATCAGGGTAACGATGGCGATACCGATGACGACGGGGACGAAGACCGCGGAGATCCGGTCGGCCAGCCGCTGCACCGGCGCCTTGCGGGCCTGCGCATCCGACACCAGCCGGGCGATCTGCGCGAGCTGGGTGCCGGCGCCAACCTGGGTGGCGCGGACCACCAGCCGCCCGCTGACGTTCACGGTCGCGCCGGTCACCCGGTCGCCAGCGCCGACCTCGGCCGGCACCGGCTCCCCGGTCAGCATCGAGGTGTCGACCGCGGAAGCGCCCGCCTCCACGATCCCGTCGGTCGCGATCTTCTCACCGGGCCGGACCACGAACCGGTCGCCGACGGCGAGCTGCCCGACCGGGATCCGCACCTCGTGATCACCGCGGAGCACCGCGACGTCCTTGGCGCCCAGCGACATCAGTGCCCGCAGCGCTGCGCCGGCGCGGCGTTTCGCACGGGCCTCCAGATACCGGCCCAGCAAGATGAGCACCGTGACCCCGGAGGCGACTTCGAGATAGATGTCGTCTGCCCCGGCGCCGCGCGCCAGCATGGCGAAGCTCATCTGCGCGCCCGGCCGGCCGGCGTCGCCGAAGAACAGCGCATACACCGACCACAGGTAGGCGGCGCCGACCCCGACCGAGATGAGCGTGTCCATGGTGGCGGCGCCGTGCCGGGCGTTGACGAATGCGGCGCGGTGGAAGGGCCAGGCCCCCCACACCGCTACCGGTGAGGCCAGCGCCAGCGACGCCCACTGCCAGTAGCGGAACTGCGCCGCCGGCACCATCGCCATCACCACCACCGGGGCCGCCAGCGCCAGCGATACCAGCAGCCGCTGGCGCAGCGCGGCCGTCTCATCCGGCTCGCCGGCAGGCGATTCCCCGGTCGGCCCGGGCTGCACAGGCGCTGGCAGGGCGGCCGTGTACCCGGCCTGTTCCACAGTCGCGATCAGCTCATCCGGGCCGACGGTGGCGGGGAAGCTGACCCGCGCGGTCTCGGTGGCGAAGTTGACAGTCGCGGTGACCCCGTCGAGCTTGTTGAGCTTCTTCTCGATCCGGGCCGCGCACGACGCGCAGGTCATCCCCCCGATCTCGAGTTCCACGCTGCGCCCAGAACCATCCGGCGCGGCAGGTTCCCGCTCGCCGGTAACCGTGCTCATCCGCCTTCTGCTCCTCTCCCGTTCCTGGCCGGGTCCCTGCGGAAATGGCCGGGCGGGCATCCCCAGCAGCCCGGCCGCGGTAGGCCACTACCGCGCTAGTGCGCTGCGAGGTGGTAGTCCCCGGCCTCATCCAGGGCAGCGGCCACCGCCTGCTCCGCCAGCGGGGCATCGCTGGCCACCGTCACCAGAGACTCCCCACCCGGGACCAAGTTGACCTCCACCGAGGACACACCACCCAATCTGGCCAGTTCCCCGGTGACCGCGTTTACACAGTGATGGCACGTCATGCCGGTCACGTGGTACATCGTGGTGGCTGTCATGCTGCTCCTCTCGTGAACTCGGGTCAGGACCGGACCAGCCGGGCGACCGCGTCGGACGCCTCGCGGATCTTGGCGGTAGCGGTGTCCCCGCCCTCGGCGATCGCCTGCGCGACGCAATGGGACAGATGCTCCTCGAGCAGCCCGAGGGCCACCGACTCCAGGGCCCTGGTCACCGCGGACACCTGGGTCAGGATGTCGATGCAGTACTTGTCCTCCTCGACCATCCGCTGCAGGCCCCGGATCTGCCCCTCGATCCGGCGCAGCCGCTTCAGGTAGTCATCCTTGTTCTGGGAGTATCCGTACACGCCGCTCTCCGCTCTGCCGGCTCCCCGCTGGCGCCAGTCATTTACCCCACCGGGGTAAGGTACTCGCTTCAAGTGTACGGCGCGCTGTCGCGGATCCGGAAGCCCAGATCCCTGGCTCATGATGTGCTCTCGACGGTGAATGACCCGCTCATGCCTTCCTGGGCGTGACCGGGGACGGGGCACAGGTACCGGTAGCTCCCGGGCCGGGTTGCGGTGAAGCTGAGCGTCCCGGCGTGCATGCCTGCTGAGGTGGGCTCGCCGAGGAACCACAGCGCCGCGCCACCGAACGCGGGCGTGGCGGTCATCATCGGCACCGGCGAAAGCGGCGTCCCCGCAGCGTTGATGACCAGGCCGTGGGCCATGTCATGGTCGGCGTTGATCAGCTCGATGCTGACCCGGGCTCCGGCCGGCACGATGACGTCTGGGTTGGTCATGCCGGCGATGCGGAAGGACTCGGCGGGCATCGAGGGGCTGGCCAGCGCCACCAGCGTGACGCTGCGGCTGGTGAAGGTGATCGTGCGGGCCGCGCGGCTGACGCGGGCCCCGGCCGGGATCTGGCTGCCGAGACGGGCCGCCTCAGCCGGGCTGACCCGCGGCCCGGGGGCGTCCGCCCACAGGCTGCCCATGACCGTGCCGGGGTCGGCGCCGCTGCCCATCATGGAGCCGGGCAGAGC
>DPMS01000041.1 GCA_003541285.1 Actinomycetota bacterium | reverse complement strand
CCGCCGCCTACCGGGCGCTGCCCAAACCCAAGTTCAAGCCCAAGTTCAAGCCCAAGCCTGCCGCCAGGCCCAGGGGCGCAGCCAAACCCGGCGGCCAGGCAACGCCAGCTCGCCGCGCCAACCTCGTCGTAGCCCGGTTCGAGCCCTGGTCAGTCATGAAGTTCAGCTTCCTGATGTCCCTGGTGGCCTGGGTAGTGCTCTTCGTGGCGGTGGCCGTGCTTTACTACGTGCTGTCCGGGATCGGGGTCTTCGCCGCGATCCAGAAGACGCTGGAGAGTGTCACATCCAGCCAGGGATCCGCCGGGGTGAACCTGAGCAAGTGGACCTCGGCGTCGAGGATCCTGGGTTACACGATGCTGATCGGGGCGGTCAACATCGTCCTCATCACGGCTCTGACCACGGTGGGTGCCGTGATCTACAACCTGGTCACCCATCTGGGCGGCGGGATCGAGGTCACGCTCAGGGAGACCGACTGACCCTTGCCGCCGCGGATGCGGTAATCTTTCCCGGCAGCGCTCTTCGGCAAGGACCGGTCAGCCCACCCGGAGCGGCAGCATGCAAGGGCCTATAGCTCAGTCGGTTAGAGCGCATCCCTGATAAGGATGAGGTCGATGGTTCAAGTCCATCTAGGCCCACCCAGGTCACGAGCCTGGCTGTAACAGTCACGAGCCGCCTGGCGTGTAACAGGTGAATGGTTCCCCTCGGTGACAGTCGTGACGGACTTCGTGATATGCCGGCTGCCTGCACAGCCACGCAGATTCCGGACTCCTCCCGCGTGATAGGAAACTCGTGATGAGACGCTTCCTTGGGCGTAGGCCTCTCCAGGCACTAGGCACAGCTGTATTGGCGATGGCTGTCGGGCTGGGGGTTGCCGGGGCAGCCCAAGCCGCTGCTACCCCGGCGCAGAAGATGCCCTTGACCAAGACCAATGCTGGCTGCGCTGGCTATACAGGCCCTGCGCCAGGGGCGCAGGGCTTTGGGTTCGCCGTCATCGTCGCACCTGCATCACGAAAGCTGGTGGTGCAGGTGGCGCTCAAGGGCGCGCCCGCCAACACCACCTATGACATCAGGGTGATCCAGGTCCTCCCCGACGCCTCGGACTGCGGCAGCGCTACTGTGTTCGACGGGACTCTCACCACAGACGCTCTGGGGGATGGGAACGCGAACGTCCATGAGGCTGTACTGCCTGGCGCCCACACCGTATGGGTCGACCTCAACAACAAGGCAGATTTCAGCGACTTCTTCACTACGCAGGCGGTGTCCTTCTAAGTCGTCGGCCCGCTTCAGGCGGCCCGAGCCGGCCCCCTCACCGCGCATTCTTCCGCCCGGCCCCGTGTGTCAGTGATGCGTCACGGCGGCGCGGGCACCGGCACCACCCGGTGAGACTTTCCGCGACTTCGGCCACTGGCGCGGGCGCTGGCGCTGGCGGGTCATCACGTCCACGACGGTGATCTGTGAGCGCAGCCAGTCCACCCGGTGGCCGTGCAGGCCGGATATCCCACCCGGCCGCATGCCCACCTGCGTCCCCAGCTCGGCGCAGATGCCGCTTGCCATGACGGCCACGGTAAACCCCGGGAGGTGCACAAAGGCGCAGACGTCCGCCCGTACAGCTGCGTACCGTGCCAGCAGGGTCCTCTTCAGGGTTTGCGTCCCACTCCACCCCATATGGCCGACGGAGTCTTGGCCTCGATCTCGGTGCCGGGCCGCCATTCCTGAACGGGTACCACGCCCGGTTCGATCAGTTCCAGGCCGGCGAAGAAATGGGTGACCTCGGCGTGGCTGCGATAGGTCGATTTCTGGTACATGAGCTGGTTGAGGCGGCCTCTCACCTTCTCCGCCTTCTCTGGCTCAATGTCCGAGGCGATGTGGGACAGGGCCAGGCAGCTGCCCGGCGGCACCGCATCGATCAGTTTGGCGACGATCCCGTATGGGTCGTCATCGTCGCCGATGACGTGCAGGATGGCGATCAGCATGACCGCCACGGGCTGGGAGAAGTCCAGTGTGCGTGCGGCCTGGTCAAGGATCGTCCCGGTGTCGCGCAGGTCGGCGTCGATGTAGTCGGTGGTGGTGCCTTCGGGGGTGTTCAGCAGGGCGCGGGCGTGGGCGAGCACGACCGGGTCGTTGTCCACGTACACGACCCGGCAGCCGGGTGCCGTCGCCTGGGCGACCTCGTGGGTGTTGTTCGCGCTGGGGATGCCAGTGCCAATGTCCAGGAACTGGCGGATCCCTGCTTCCCCGGCCAGGTAGTGCACCACCCGGGCCAGGAACGCCCGGTTCGCCCGCGCCCCGGCCACCACCTGGGGACGGAACCGGATGACCTCCTCGGCGGCCTCGCGGTCGGCTGGGTAGTGGTCCTTGCCCCCCAGCCAGTAGGCATACACGCGGGCCGCATGTGGCACAGAGGGGTCAAACCGGGGACCTGGGTCAGCGGGCCTGAGGGCTGACTGAGCCGGTGTTCGCGGACCGGATTGGCAGGTCCAAGAGCTGGGTGGAGAAGGTTGAGCGGGGGGAGCGCAGCGCTGGGCGGCTGTCGGTGACACAGCGGGCCGATAACCGCTGGCCCCGGC
>DPMS01000876.1 GCA_003541285.1 Actinomycetota bacterium | reverse complement strand
GTCGATGCAGTACTTGTCCTCATCGACCATCCGCTGCAGCCCGCGCGCCTGCCCCTCGATACGCCGCAGCCGCTTGAGGTAGGCGTCCTTGTCCCGGCTGTATCCGTACACGCCGGCCTCCGCTCTCCCGGCAGGTATCTGTGCCTATACCCTACCCCTCTAGGGTATTAGATCTACAAGGGCTCTCACCGGCCAGCCCTCGCCTGCTTCGGAACCCCAGGTATCTGGACATACCCCCATACGGTAGTCGGCGGCGTGCGTATGGCCAGGGGACCTTGGCCCGCCGGATGGGGACTTCCGGTCATGGCAGCCGGGCCGGAGGCTGCGGCAGCGTAAAACCTGACCTCCAGCTGTCATGCGGGGAGTAGATCAATGACAATCCGGAAGTATCATCTGGCCGCCGCCGGTGCGGCGCTCACCGCGGCCGTGGCCCTGGCTGCCTGCGGGTCCGGTCCCGCTCCCCCGGGGACTTCGGGCTCCGCCACGCCGCCGCCCACCGCCGCCACACCAGCCGCCTCCACCCCCACGCCGGTCAATGCGGCCGATGTCGCCTTCACCACCGGCATGCTCGCTCTGGAGAACCAGGCGGCCGCCCTGGCCGCGCTGGTGCCCACGCACACCACCACGGCCCAGGTGCGCCAGCTCGCCGCCGGCCTGGATGCGCACGCCGCCGAGTTCCAGCAGATGCACGGCATGATGGGCCAGTGGGGCCACCCGGCCCCGGCGCCGTACACACCTGGCGCCGCCCCGCCCGCGGGGACTGGGCCGGGAATGATGGGCCCCGGCGACTGGGACGAGATGGGGCACCTGCACGGCGGCGATTTCAACGACCACTTCGCCGACGCGATGATGGCCAACCGCACCGCCGAGATCGCCCTGTGCCGCGCCGAACTCGCCCACGGCGCCAGCCCGCAAGCCCGGGCCCTTGCCCGCACCATGCTCACCCAACGGCGGGCCGAGCTCACCCAGCTCCAGGTCTGGCACCACCAGTGGGAACACGACAACGACCACGACATGATGCACGGCTGAAGATGGGACGGCGGGCGGCCCAGCGGCGGCCTGGCCCCTCTGGCGGGCATCGGCCCCCCGGTCCCAAGGCCAGGCAGCTCCTGGTGAAGCTGCCGGCTTGGCTGCCGTTGGCACTCTCGCAGCCGGCCTCGTAGCGGGAGGTCATGCGCGCGGACGCTGGCTGTCGCGGGCCGCGGTGACGAACGTCCCGCAAGAACGTGGCCTCAGCCCCTCGCATTACCCCCAGGGGGTAGACAGAATGGGGATGTGGCCGTTGACCTGCATGCGGCCTGGCGACGTAACAAACAGGCTGGGGACATATGACGGGGCGCCCAAACAAGCAGGCGGCGGGCTCGTGAGCGGGTGGCCGGGATGCCACGACCGGGGTCGGCACCTCAGCCCAGGAAGGAGGCAGCCCGATGATGGGCCCGATGATGGGAGGCGGCGCCGGCTGGGACCCGATGCTGATCTTCCTGGTGATCCTGCTGGCCGCCGTGATCGTCGTGGCGCTCACCCTGGCCGTCACCCTGCGATCCGCCAGTCCCGGCAGCTGGCGCCGGTTGCGCAAGCCTGGCCGCCGCGGTGGTGACAGTCCGCCCGCCGCCGGGACGGGCCCTGGTGAAGACCCGCTGATCATCTTGCGGGAACGCTACGCCCACGGCGAGATCAGCCACGCCGAATTCGTACACGTCCTCGACCAGCTCCTCCGCGCCGAGCAAAACCCCATGCCCTCCGGCGCGGCGCCCGGCCGCATCATCCACCCCGCTTCGCATCCGCGGGCCGCGCGGCGCACCGAATGGGCAATTCTGCCCCACCGCCTGCGGTCAGACCTCGCTAGCCGACACGACGCATAGTCGTTATGCGAGAAGTATCCGGCTGTCACACTGGCCGTGCGTCCACTTTCCGTAACGGTCGCTGTCCGGGTGGGAAGAGTTGAGCGGCAGACGGTGACAGGCGCCATGCATCACCTCCGCCGACCCGCACGACGCCACCCCCATCATCGTGTCGGTCCGCCGCGGCACGTGGCGGTGGACCCCGTCTTCGGCGGTCGCCGTCGCCGCCCGGGCTACGTGTCGCTGCGGCTGCTGGGCAGCGTGTCGCTGCCCAAGGCCGGGGTGTTCGCCGAAGCCCGGGCCAAGGTGGTGGCCGCGAACGTCGCCGCCGATCTGGCCGGGCACCGGCCCACCGCCACGTTCGGCGGTGCCGGCGCCTGCTTCGTCGAACTCGGCGACCGCGCGCCGCGTTCGCCGCCGGCAACTTCTACGCCCCCGGAGGCCCGCAGATCCGCCTGCGCCGCCCGGGCCCGCACTGGCACCTGGCCAAGGCCGCCTTCGAGCAGTACTGGCTGCGGCGGTGGCCCTGACAGCGAAGACCCCGGAACTGGCCGCCCAGCCCCGGCCTCATGGAGGTGCCCCGATGACAGACACCGGCACACAAGCCATCCCGGGGCGCGCGGCCGGGCAGGTGCTGCCGCGCCTGGCCCGGGTGCTGGCCGTGTGCGCGCATCCCGACGACGAGTCCTTCGGCCTCGGCGCCGTCCTGGCTGCCCTGGCCAAGGCCGGAACCAGCAGCAGCGTGCTGTGCTTCACCCACGGCGAGGCGTCCACCCTCGGCCTGGGCGGCGGGGACCTGCGCCGGGTCCGGGCCGGTGAGCTGGCCGCCGCCGCGGCCGCGCTCGGCACGGCCGGCACCAGGCTGCTGGATTATCCCGACGGCCGCCTCGCCGGCATCCCCCTGTCGCGGCTCGGCGGGCATGTGCACCGGCAGGTTGAGGTGACCGGCCCGGACGCGCTGCTGGTCTTCGACGAAGGCGGCATCACCGGCCACCCCGACCACTGCCGGGCCACCGCCGCCGCCCTGGCAGCGGCCGCCCGCGACGACCTGACCGTGATCGCCTGGGCCATCCCCGACCACGTCGCCGGGGCCCTCAACGCCGAGTTCGCAACCACCTGCACTGGCCGGCCCCCGGCCCAGATCGACCTGACGATCACCGTCGACCGCGCCGCCCAGCTCAAAGCCATCGCCTGCCACGCCAGCCAGTCCACCCACAATCCGGTGTTGTGGCGCCGCCTGGAACTTCAGGGCGACCGCGAGCACCTGCGCTACCTCCGCAAACCTCCGGCTTGACAGCCGCCAGTTCCCAGGATCGCGGTGCTGCCACGGCAATGCAGGGCAAGCCGCAGCAGCGGGACGGGCCGCCCGGCCCGGCGCCTCCCTGGGGCACGGCTTGCCCCTGCGCCCGGGCCGCTACGCGCTGATCTGCAACCTGCCCGGCCATTACGCCATGGGCGCAGGCACACCGAACCCGGCGTCCGCTGAGCCCGGAGGCTGCGGGCAAGCCACACGGCCCGCGCGGGGGTGTCACCCGGCGGGCGCGGTGACAGGCCGGGCGGGGCGGGTCTCGTACATGCGGACCGCGCCGACGATCCCGGAGGCGGCGGTGAGGGCGGCGACCACCCAGATCGCGGCCAGCAGCCCGAACGCGTCGGCGATGCCGCCGGCCAGCAGCGCGCCGACGGCGAACCCGCCGTCGCGCCACAGCCGGTAGACGCCCACGCTGCGGGCACGCCAGGCCGGATGCGCCACATCCCCGATGGCGGCCAGCAG
>DPMS01000816.1 GCA_003541285.1 Actinomycetota bacterium | reverse complement strand
AGCCGCGCGGCTGCCAGCGCGAGCCCCGGAGACAGCGGAATCTCCTCGCCGGGTCCCGCGTCCGGCAGGGCGACCGCGAACCCGTGGTTGTGGCTGGTGATCTGGACCCGCCCGCTGGCGAGGTCCTTGACTGGCTGGTTGACGCCACGATGCCCGAAACGCAGCTTGTAGGTGCCCAGCCCGAGCGCCCGGCCAAGGATCTGGCTGCCCAGGCAGATGCCGAACAGTGGGACCGCCTCGGCGAGGATCCCCCGCACGGCCTCGACCGCGTACCCGGCCGCCGCCGGGTCACCCGGGCCGTTGGAGAAGAACACCCCGTCGGGGTCGAGGGCCAGGATTTCCTTCGCCGTGCTGGTGGCGGGCAGCACATGAACCTGGCAGCCGCGCTGGGCCATCGCGCGCGGCGTAGCGGACTTGATGCCCAGGTCCACCGCGGCCACCCGGTAGGTGACCGGGACCCCGGGCGGGGGCTCCACCGTGTAAGGCTCGGGCGTGGACACCTCCCGGGCCAGATCGGCGCCGAGCATGGACGGGCTGGCCAGGACTCGCCCGAGCAGGTCCTGCGGGTCAGGTTCCGCGGTGCTGATCGCTGCCCGCATCGCCCCGCGCTCGCGCAGGTGACGGGTGAGCGCCCGGGTGCCGGTGATCGCGATGCCGGGGATGCCCTGCGCGGCCAGTTCCTCCTCCAGGCTCCGGCGCGCCCGCCAGCTGGAGGCGATCCGGGCGGGCTCCCGGACCACATAGCCGCTCACCCAGATCCGGCGCGACTCCGGATCCTCGTCGTTGACGCCGGTGTTCCCGATGTGCGGCGCTGTCATGGCGACGATCTGCCGCGCATAGGACGGGTCCGTCAGCGTCTCCTGGTAGCCGGTCATGCCGGTGTTGAAAACCATCTCGCCGAACGTTTCCGTGGTGGCCCCGAAGCCTGTCCCGTGAAACGTCGTCCCGTCCTCGAGTACCAGGATCGCCGGCGGGCCGCTGGTCTGCGCCTCGCCACTGGCGGGCTGGCCGGCCGCCATCAGGCCAGCTTCCCGTCGAGAACGGTCGGGCGGCCGCGCAGGAAGGTGGCGACCACCCGGCCCGGCAGCACCCTGCCCCGGAACGGGGTGTTTCGGCTGCGGGAGGCATGGCTGACCGGATCGACAGCCTCGCGTGGCTCCGGGTCGTACAGGGTCAGGTTCGCGGCGCTGCCGGCGGCGAGCGGATGGCCGTGGCCGGACAGGCGGCCGATGGCGGCGGGCCGGGCCGACATCCGGTCGGCAACACCCGCCCAGTCGAGCAGGCCGGTCTCGACCATCGCCTCCTGCACCACACGCAGCGCGGTTTCCAGCCCGGTCATGCCGAACGCGGCCGCCGCCCACTCGGTTTCCTTGTCCTCCAGCGGGTGGGGGGCGTGGTCGGTCGCCACACAGTCGATCGTGCCGTCGGCCAGGCCCAGCCGCAGCGCGGCCACGTCCGCGGCCGTGCGCAGCGGCGGGTTCACCTTGTACACCGGGTCGTAGCTGGCCACCAGTTCGTCGGTGAGCAGCAGATGGTGCGGGGTGACTTCGGCGGTGACCTGCCAGCCCTTGGATTTCGCCCAGCGGATGATCTCGACCGACCCGGCGGTGGACACGTGGCAGAGGTGCAGGGCTGATCCGACATGCGCGGCCAGCAGGCAGTCACGGGCGATGACCGCCTCCTCGGCCACAGCGGGCCAGCCGGCCAGCCCGAGCCGGCCCGACACCTCCCCCTCGTTCATCTGCGCGCCGTCGGTGAGCCGCGGCTCCTGCGCGTGCTGGGCGATCACCCCGTCGAATGCCTTGACATACTCCAGCGCCCGGCGCATGAGGACCGCGTCGGACACGCAGCAGCCATCGTCGGAGAAGACCCGCACGCGCGCGGCGGAATCCGCCATGGCGCCGAGTTCGGCGAGCTGCCGGCCGCCGAGCCCGGAGGTGACCGCCCCGACCGGCAGGACGTCGCAGTACCCGGCCTGCCGGCCAAGCCGCCAGATCTGCTCGACGACCCCGGCGGTGTCGGCGACCGGGTCGGTGTTCGCCATCGCGTGCACGGCGGTGAATCCGCCGAGGGCCGCGGCCATGGTCCCGGTCTCGACGGTTTCGGCATCCTCGCGGCCCGGCTCCCGCAGGTGGGTGTGCAGGTCGACCAGGCCCGGCAGGGCGATCAGGCCGGTGGCGTCCAGGACCTGCGCGCCCGCGGGGGCGGCCAGGCCAGGCCCGAGGTCAGCGACCAGCCCGTCGCGGATGAGGATGTCGGCGGGATCGCCGCCCACCGGGCGTGCCCCCCTGATCAGCCAGTTTCCTGCGCCCGTGTCCATCCCCCCGCCTTCGGAGTACTGATGGCCGGCGCTCACTGCCCGGCCTCCGCGCCGCCCAGCAGCAGGTACAGCACGGCCATCCGCACGCTGACCCCGTTGGCGACCTGCTCCACCACGGTGGACCGGGGAGAGTCCGCGACCCCGGCCGCGATCTCCACCCCCCGGTTCATCGGGCCCGGATGCATCACGATGGCCCGCTCCGGCAGTTGCGCCATCCGCTCGGAGTCCAGGCCGTAGCGGCGGCTGTACTCGCGCACGCTGGGGAAGTAGGCGGCGTTCATCCGTTCCTGCTGGATGCGCAGCATCATCACCACGTCGCTCTTGGGCAGCGCGGCGTCCAGGTCGTACCCCACCGAGCAGGGCCAGGCGTCGACCGCCACCGGGAGCAGGGTCGGCGGCGCGACCAGCGTCACCTCCGCGCCGAGCGTGTGCAGCAGCAGCACGTTGGAGCGCGCCACCCGGCTGTGCAGGATATCTCCGACGATCGTGACCCGCAGGCCGTCCAGCGCACCACCTGGTCCCCCGCCCGGCGCGGAACCGCTGCTGCGGCCGAACCTGCGGCGGATGGTGAAGGCATCCAGCAGGGCCTGGGTCGGGTGCTCATGGGCGCCGTCACCGGCGTTGATCACGCTGCCCCGCACCCAGCCCGCCAGCCGGTGCGGGGCACCGGAGGCGTTGTGCCTGATCACGACCGCGTCGGCGCCCATCGCCTCCAGCGTCAGGGCGGTGTCCTTGAGGCTCTCGCCCTTGGCGACGCTGGAACCCTTGGCGGAGAAGTTGATCACGTCGGCCGA
>DPMS01000121.1 GCA_003541285.1 Actinomycetota bacterium | reverse complement strand
GACCTTGACGTCCACCCGGTCCAGCAGCGGGCCGGACAGGCGGGCCAGATACCGGCGCCGGGCCGCCGGCGTACAGGTGCAGGCGGCCTGCGGTCCTGCTCCCTTGGCGCATGGGCACGGGTTGGCCGCCAGCACCAGTGTGAACCGGGCCGGGAACCGGGCAGTCAGGCCGGAACGGGCCACCACCACCTCGCCCGATTCCAGTGGCTGCCGCAGTGCGTCCAGCACATCCCGCCCGAACTCGGGCGCCTCGTCGAGGAAGAGGCAGCCCCGGTGGGCCAGCGATGCGGCGCCAGGACGGATGACCCCGCTGCCGCCNNCCCCGCCGGGCGCGCGGCCCCCGCCGGGCGCCCGGCCCCCGGCGGGCCCGCCGGGCTCGCCGCTCCTGCCAGGCTCCCGGCCCCGGCTGATTCCGGCGTGCCTGCCTGACGCCGCCCAGCCGCCCGCACCAAATCCAGCCCGCCGCCGGTGATGTCGACCGTGACCGCACTCCCTGCCGCCGGATCCCCGCGCAGCCAGGCCAGCAGCACTCCCAGGCTGGGGGACCCCAGCACCTTGAGCCCCGGCACCAGGGCCGCCTCCGGCGCGCAGGCCGCCGCGACAGCGATCTTGTCGAATCCCGCGGCTGCCGCTCCCGCCACGGCCGGAAGCACCCCACGAACGGGCCTGAGCCGCCCATCCAGGCCCAGTTCGCCGAGGAAGGTCACGCCCTCGATGGCCGCCAGCGGGACTGTGCCGGCAGCGGCCAGGATCGAGACGGCAATCCCCAGATCGAACCCGCTGCCCCGCTTGGGCAGACTGGCCGGGGACAGCCCGACCGTGATCCGGCGCTGAGGCCACTGCTCACGGCTGTTGATGATGGCCGCCCGGATCCGGTCACGAGCCTCCCGCAGCGCCGTATCGGGCAGGCCCACCAGTAACAGCCCGGGCAGCCCGTTCTCGATGTCAGTCTCGATTTCGACCGGGTGACCCTCAACTCCCACCAGCGCGATCGAGTGGGTGCGTGCGACCGCCACCTAGCCCACCCCTCGCACATGCTCAACGAGGTAGTTGCCCGCCCGGTCCCGGAGCAGCCCGACCACGTCGATCCGCACTTCGTCAAAGAGCACACCATGCGCGACCAGCCACCGGACGGCGAGCCTGCGCAGACGGGCCTGCTTGCTCCGGGTGATCGCCTCCAGCGGGGTGCCGAACCGGGTTCCTGAGCGGGTCTTCACCTCACAGATCACAAGCACCCTGCGCTCGGCCGCGACGATGTCGATCTCGCCCTCCGCGCATCGCCAGTTGCGGTCCAGGATCCGTAATCCCGCCCGTACCAGGTAGTCGGCGGCTGCCTGCTCACCCTGGCGGCCGAGGGTGTCCTTGGTGTTCACGTGACATCACCTCCGCCGCCGAGGTTGCCGGAAGCGGCGCCCGCCCGGTGAACGGATTATTTCGCTGTGGACAGTGAGGCAGGATTCACCCATCTGTGGAAAACAAGGCCGAGTTTGTCACAGCCGCCTGCTTAGATGGCCCGGGGAACCGTCGCCCCGGTCGGGGGCGGGCAGCGCAAGACGGAGCGGGCAGCGCAAGGCGGGGCGGAAAAGGCGGCGAGACAGGCGAGGTGAGGTGCGGGCGGGCCAGGACACTACTCGGGGTCGGGCATCTCCAGATCGCTCTGGGCCAGTTCCTCGATATTGACGTCCTTGAACGTCACAACCCGAACATTCTTCACAAAGCGGGCTGGCCGGTACATGTCCCACACCCAGGCGTCCTGCATGGTGACCTCGAAGAAGACCTCGCCGTTATCGGCCGTCCGGACGTTCAGTTCGACCTGGTTGGTCAGGTAGAAGCGGCGCTCGGTCTCCACCACATGGGTGAACAGCTTCACGACGTCCCGGTACTCGCGATAGAGCTGCAACTCCATCTCGGTTTCGTACTTCTCGAGGTCCTCCGCGCTCATGGTCACCCCTCCGATCAGGCAACGACGGGAGCTTCGGCCCGAATGAGATCAACCATAGGTCAATTCTCCCGGCCTTGATGATCGCGGGCCACGCCACCTACATTCGCGAAGGAGAACCGGTGCTCTGGGCACGGTCCGTGGGCAGCGAGTGCCTTCATGTGACCCCGCGTGGCATACCCCTTGTGCCTGGCGAAGCCGTAGACGGGATAACGGGCATGCAGATCCCGCATCAGCCGGTCCCTGGTGACCTTCGCGACTACCGAGGCAGCCGCCACGCATGCGGCTACCGCATCCCCTTTCCACATGGCCAGGGCAGGCACGCCCAGGCCATGCACCGGGAACCCGTCGGTCAGCACATATTCCGGCTGCGGGGACAGGCCCGCCAGGGCACGGCGCATCCCGGCGACATTGCATACATGCAGGCCCGTCTCGTCGATCTCCCCTGGCGGTATGACTACGACGTGCCAGGCGAGGGCTATGGTCATCACTTTCTGGTAGGCGACCTCTCGCGCGGCCGCCGACAGCGACTTCGAATCGGCGATGCCGTCGAGATCGCACCGCCGGCGGGGATCGAGGGTGACGGCAGCTACCACCAGGGGGCCCGCGCAAGCACCGCGGCCGGCTTCATCGATCCCGGCCACGCGCACAAAACCGGCCCTGGCCAGCGCTCGCTCGTAACCAGTCAGGCCTGCCGCACGCCGGGGTGTGTAACCGGGGTGCCGCCCCTCGATCACAGCCACTGCGTCACCGGTCCCCAGGCTGGCGTGGGCCTGCCGGGTTCCGGTCCCCAGGCTGGNNCGGCGTGGGCCCGCCGACGCCCGGCCGGCCTCCGGCCGATGCGGGCCTGCGGGCGCCCGGTTCCCCGCCCGCCCGCGTCGCGACCGGGCGCGCCGGAGCCGCCGGCGTAGCCGCAGCTGAAGCCAGGTGAGGGGGACCGCCCCGGCAAACCCCAGTCCCAGCGGCATTGCGGTGGCCACCGGACCGGACAGCGCGGGCGGGGCGGCCATGCCCGCCGCCTGCGCCAGCCTGTCCCGCGCCGTGCGGGAGGACATCGCAGCAGCCTGGGCAAGCCCGCCCTGATCGAAGGTGGCGGGGATCGGGAGAACCCGCCACCGGCTGATGGGGGCGACAATCACGAATGCGCGCCCGACCACCCGGTCCTCCGGGACGGTCCCACCGCCGGGATCCTGCATGTGACCGCGGGAGTCGTACGAGACACTGCGGTGGTCACCCATCACCCACAGACGGCCCGGCGGCACGGTGATGCTGAAGGTTTGCGTCGAGGGAGGGTTGCCCGGGAACAAATAGGACCTCTCGTTCAGCGGCACCCCGTTGACCGTGACCCGGCCGTGGGCGTCGCAGCACGCCACATGGTCGCCGGGTATCCCGATCACGCGCTTGATGTAGTCATGCACCCCCGGCGCGGTGCCGAACAGGCCAGAGATCGCATTCCACAGGCGTACCAGCGGCGGGGTGGGCTGGGCCGCGACCGGGTCCCAGGAGCCCTCCCCGTTGAAGACCACGACGTCGCCCCGGTGGATCGGGCGGAAGTCGTAGACCATCTTGTTGACGAGGACCTTGTCGCCGATCTCAAGCGTGTTCTCCATCGACGATGACGGGATGAAGAACGCCTGGACCACGAACGTCTTGATGAGCAGCGCGAGCACAAGCGCGAACGCCAGCAGGATCGGCAACTCGATCCACCATGACCTGCCCTTGCTCTTCCCGTGCCGGGCCCGCCTGGCGGGACCAGCTGGCCGGGCACCGCCTGGCCGGGTGCTTCCGGGTGCTATGGGAGCCCTGGCAGGACCCCTGCTGCCGTCTGCCGCGAGCGGCTCACCGCCGTCCGCAACCTCACCGCCCTTGGGTACGCCACTGCTGGGACTTCCTGACCCTCCCGGGGTGACTCCACCAGCGAACACAGGGCCGGCCTGGTAGGGAAGTCCGCCCGGGCGACCGGCCCCGTCTGTCTCGGCGCGTGGGTCGCCGCGCGTACCCCGCTCATCGTTCATTGCCTTGAGCCTAGCGCCGAGCACGCAACGCGGTAACGCGGACACGGCCCGGTACAGCGCCGCGACCGCTCGATTCCGGGCCAGCAGGCGCTCCGGCAGCGGGCCCCCCAGCAGCACCTGGCCTGAGCCCCGGCTGCGAGAAGGTGGCGGGAATGGGCAGGGAACGCAGCTGAGACGGCGGCCAGATGACCGCGAAC
>DPMS01000811.1 GCA_003541285.1 Actinomycetota bacterium | reverse complement strand
CCCGCCAGCAGGATCAGGCCGAGCAGCGTGCCGTGAAGGTAGACCTCACGCTGGTAGGCGCGCAGGAACCGGGCGTACGGCTGGACCGCGACGGGCTCGGCCAGCCCCGGCTGGTATGCCTCCAGCGCGGGCCAGTGCCCCCGGGGTGGGATCTGCGGTGGCGGGTCACTGAACTGATAGCGCCTGGTGGTGACGGCGTCATATCCGGCGGCCCGCTGCCAGCCGAACGAGCGCAGTGTGTCGGCGGCGACCACCCGCAGGTATGCCAGCGGCTGGGCCCCGATGGCACGCCGGGCGAACTGGNNGCAGGCAGGCCACCACCACCAGCAGCAGTGGCAGGCCGGCTGAGCGGACCAGCATGGCATAGCCGGTGAGCAGCCCGGCTGTGATCGCGGCGGGCATGCTGATCCGGTCCGTCCAGCACGCCAGCACGACCGCTCCCATCACGGCCGCCATGAACAGCGTGTCCGACATCACCTGCTGCTCAAGCTGCACCTGGTATGCGTCGAACAGCACCGGGACAGCGGCCAGCATCGCGGCCCATCCGGGCAGGCCCCGGTGGCGCAGCAGGGCATAGCTGGCCACGCCCAGCCCCAGTCCCATGAGGTGCTGGACGGCTGCGACCGCGGTGAAGCTGTGCAGCGGCATGAGCAGGGCCAGCAGTACCGGATAGCCCGACGGGCGTTCCTGGCTCGCGAGCCGGTGGACAGCGTCGAATACATAGGAGTATGAGTCGTTGAACCACATCACCGGGGGGAACCCGAGCATGACAACCGCCCGCAGCGCAGCCGCGCCGCCGAGAACGGCCGCGAAACCCCAGTGGCGGGCGGCTACGCCCGGGACCCGCGGGCGCCAGTGCGGCTGGACGTCCCCGCCGGGCCGCGCGCCCTTGTCCCGGCCCGGGGACCGGACGGTCAGGCCCGCCCACCGGGCTGCTCGGGTGGCTCACGCCAGTACGGGCGATGGCGCCTGCTACCGAGGCCGCAGCGCACTCTGCCCGCCGACCGCACCGCCATCAGGAGCAGGAACACGAGCGGGATCAGTGCGCCACCGGCCCGTGACCCCACCGTCAGCATGAGCCAGATAAGGGCTATCAGGAGCATGGGCAGGAGCCGTGCTCCCTCTGCTGCCATCCAGGATGCTGGCGGCCGCGGGCCGTGCGCCCCGGTTGGCTGGATGGGTGGCGCGGGCCCGGGGGGCCGGCCAGCCGGTGGCGGGAGAAAGCCATGCTGCCCGGGCATCTGTCTTTGCCCGGCGGGCAGATCGCGGGTGAGCGCGCGCAGTTCGCCCCAGGTCCGGCCGGCGAAGGCAGCGGTCGTGCGCTCGTCGAACTCAGCCAGTGTCAGCCGCCCGCACGCGTAGCCGTCGCGGAGGATCTCGACGGCGCGTTCCCGGTCCTGGTCCGACGCGCGCATCGCGTCATCACTGGGCATGCCCGACCTCCCCCGTGGTCGTCGTCCCCGATACAACCGGAGAATACTCCCGTGCCCGCCACCGGCCCCGGACCACCCACCCGGTGGCAATCCGGCTGTTCCGGTACGTATGGATGGTTGTGGTGATGGATGAGACGGCCCGGTTAGGATCGCTCAGTGCCCCCCGATCCCCGGCTCGCGGCCCACCGCGACCATCTCATCGTGTGGCACAAGCCGCGCTCATTGGCGGCATCTGCCCGGCATGTCAAAACCTGGGTCTCCCCGAACCAGGTTGTCCAGGGTTACTCTCAGTGCGAGATCTTCCGCGTGGTTTTCCTGAGCCACCTGTGAAGACGAAAGAAGGCCTCCTTGGTCCACGCCGTACATGCCTCCCTCCCCGTTCAGGGGTTGCCTGACCCAGCATCAGGGCCGGGCGAGCGCTCCATCCGGCCCAGGCCATTGCGTCCTTCGTTCAATCCAGATGCCCGTCCATCCGCAGCCGTGCGGCCGGGCGGCGCTCTCCCTCACCAGGAGGAATCACTTGAGCGTTAACGACGATCGCCCTGTCATGATGGCTCCGGCGGCGGACCCAGCGCCGCTTGGGCTCGCTGCCTTCGCCCTCACTACGTTCCTGCTGTCGGCAGCCAATGCAAAGTGGATGAACAGCGCCACCGGGGACGCCTGGCTCGGTTATGCCTTCGCCTACGGTGGCCTGTGCCAGCTGCTGGCCGGCATGTGGGAATTCCGCAACCGTAACGTGTTCGGTGCCACGGCGTTCTCCACCTACGGCGGGTTCTGGATCGGGCTGGGCCTGTGGGCACTGCTGGTGGCGCCCGCGCCGGCCGGAGCGGGGCCGGTGGCAGCCGCGGCCCACGCGGCGGCGGCCGGCAAGGACCTCGGCTGGATCCTGCTTGCCTTCGCCATCTTCAACACCTACATGCTCCTGTGGAGCACCCAGGTGAACTGGGCGGTGTTCGGAGTGTTCCTGACCCTGGAGGCCACCGAGATCATCCTGTTCATCGGCTTTTTCCAGGGTTCCAGCGGTGCCACCACCATCAAGATCGGCGGCTACGTGGGCGTCGCCACCGCAGTGGTCGCCTGGTACACCTCCGCGGCCGGCGTGATCAACGGCATGCGCGGCGCGCCGCTCCTGCCGATGGGCAAGCCGTTCGGGATGAGGCCGGCAGCCTGACCCTGCCCGCTTGATTGTGATCCCGGAGGCCGGCCGGCCTCCGGGATCACGTGTGCCTGTGCCTGGGTAACGTATGACCCCGGCCACGGGGGTGGGAATCAGGACAGGAGTGCGCCGTGGACCTGCAGGAGAAACGCCAGCTCGACCTGGCCAGGCAGATGGCCAGGGTGAAGGCGCACGCCCGCCCGTGGCGCTCCATCATCGCTTTGGTCCTCGCGGTCATCGCGGCTGTCACTTCCGCCAGCGCCGGCCGGCAATTCAGCGGCTGGGGCGAGGCCGACCACCTGGCCGCCCAGGTCGTTGCCGCTTCCGCCGCCGTCGCGTTCTGCCTCTTCGCCGCGATCGCCCTGGTGACCCTGTCCAGCAAGGCACGCGATGTGCTGCAGCCGCTGACCGGGTCGGCTCACGCTGCGGTGGTGCGCTCCACGATCGTGCTGGCGGGCGGCGTCACCGCGCTGATCATCACGCTGGCGCTGGTCAAAGTCCCGGTCGGGCAGCTTGTGCTCGGCGGCGCGGTGACCACGATCCTTATCGGCATCGGCGCACAGCAGTCGCTGAGCAACGTTTTCGCCGGCATTGTGCTGCTGCTGGCCCGGCCGTTCGACGTCGGGGATGCCGTCCGGTTCAGATCGGGCGGGCTCAGCGGGCAAATCGAGGGAACCGTCACCGAGATCGGCATTACCTACGTGCGCATCGAGACCAGCGATGGCACGGTCCATCTGCCGAACTCGCAAGCTCTCTCGGCGGCGGTCGGCCCGGCCGGGCAGCCTGGGCAGGCGCCGCAAGGCCCCGTGACAGCTAGCCCGGCGCCTCCGCCGCTCACGTGAGTCCGCCCACGGATGAGCACCCGGCCTGCCATCCAAGGCCGGGTCTCGCGGGCCGGGTCTCGCAGGCCGGGTCGCACCATCAGGTGGTCCCGATCACACCGGGTAACACATTCCGGCGCGGCTAGTGGTGAGTCGCCTCGTAGCGGGCCACGACATCGGCCGGGATGCGGCCGCGATCGCTCACCACGATCCCCGCCTTCTTCGCCCACGCCCGCACGCTGGCGCTGTGCTGGCGGTGGGCGGCCGTTCTCCGCTTCGCGCCGCGCGCCGGGCGCCCCGATGACCTGCGAGCGCGCTGTGCATACCGGCTGATCGCTTCGTCGAACTTTTCGCTGTGCTTTGTGCACAGGTCGATCTCGTAGTCCCTGCCCTCGAAGCTGAACCGGCGTACCCGGTGGTCTCCCTGGGGAATCTCTTTCTGATCGTAGTCACACGCATATGTGACAGAAACCTTCTGCGCCACTTCAAGCCCCCCTTCCCCTGTCGCCAATATATCCGCATCGCGGACTGCCCAACCGCAACGACACCCAGGTCAGGCCATGTCGGGAAGGGCAAGGGCCACGGCCGGGCGGCAACCACGGGGCCGTAGCCGCGCCATTCGCAGTCCCTAACGGGCGCGGAAGCGTTCGTTTTCCGCGTGTGCTTGGCCGTTGCGGCAGGACATGCCTATGCGTCAATGCCGGGGATAACGCCCCCGCTGCCGGGGTTCGCGGTTGCCGGGCTCGCGGGACCGCCCGGGCTCGCGGGACTGCCCGGGCTATCCGGACTGCCCGGGCTCGCGGTTGCCGGG
>DPMS01000634.1 GCA_003541285.1 Actinomycetota bacterium | reverse complement strand
GTCCATGGACCGGCTGGCCCATCGGGTGGCTTCTGTGATGTCGGCACGCCCGGCCAGGCGCAGGGCGCTGATGGCCAGGTTGCGCAGGGCTGCCATGATCCTTGGCCGCGACCGGGTTCTGGCCTGCGATTGCGTCTTCCTGGTAGAGGGTGCCGCAGCCAGTTGCAGGGACCCGGTGGCCCACTGGCCGCGGACGTAGATGATCTCCGCGTCCTTGGTGGGGGAGCGGTTGTGGCAGTGCCCCCATTGTCGGTCAGCCCAGCGCTTTGATCAGTTTCGGCAGGTCAGCGTGCTGTCCACGTGGCGAGCCGGTGGGCGGAACCGGATCTTCTGTCGCGTGTGGTTGAGACGTGGTTGCCCGATGGCGACGGGACCGAACCGGCTGCGGCCGGAGGACATGGTGGCACACCGGCGGGCGGCCGGGTGGGCTTTGGCGTTCATCCCGCCGTGCAGCACTACTGGGTCGTGCCCGCTTTCCCGCAGGACATCCCAGGCAGGAGGTAGCTGAGCCGGGTGTTCACCGCATCGACGGAGAATGCGCTGGGGTCGAACGCCTCACCCGAATCCAGGCACAACCAGTCGAGCATTTCCTGATGCTGGTCATGGCCGGGATCGGCCAGGATCTCTTTGAGGTCGGCATATCCCCACACCCCGCCGCAGTCCTCTGGCGGGCACGCGCCCTTACCCGCCAAGCAGGACGGATAGGTGCTTGTGGGCGTCTGAAGCAGGACCTTCTCCAGCAGGATGTCATGCTCCCAGTCGTCACCGAAGTCGTAGGTGTAGCGCAGCTTGCCACCCGGCTCGGGGAGTAGTTGCCGCAGCCGGACGGCTGTTTCGTCGGTATGCCCCAGCTCTGGATCGGGCGAGCCGTACTCCTCCCAGCCGGTGCTGAACACATGCAGGTGCCCCCCATGCCACCCCATAGCCCCGAGGATCACCGTGTGCAAGTCCTCCAGCGTGATATCGGCGGGAACCACTACCCGCCGCCAAACAGGAGGCTTCGACACTCCGCACAGCGAGATCTTGAGCTGATAGACGCCGTCACTGGGCGCGCTGGCAAAGGCCAGCCGACCGCTTTTTGCGCGCGCCGTCTCTCCTGCGATTCCATCAGGCACCGATGGCACCAGCTGCGGCTGCCCGGTCAGGCGTGCCACGACGCCGGCCGCGGCCGGGTGACCGGAGCCGCGCAGCAACGACAACGCCTCAGCCACATCGCCGCCGGTCTCCTGCCGGAGCGGTGCGGCCAGCAGGAACGGTGGAACCATGTCGGGTAGTGCGTCCAGCATGATGCTGAGCGCATCGACGGTCAGCCACGCCTCATCCGCCGGGTCCTGGGCTGACGGCTCTCCCTGGTCGGCCAGCCACTGCCGGGCGTAGGCACCGAATCCTGGCCGCTTGGCCCACTCCCGCCAGGCCTCCGCCGCGTCCGGCCCGAGTTCCCTGCCGAGCGCCAAGGCGGCGATACGCCGCTCGCCGCTCGCCGATTCGGCAAAGGTAAGCAGTTCCCTGACCGCCGCGTCCACAGGCCGCGCGTCCAGCCACGGCCCCGCCATGGTCATCGCAACCGGGGGCGGTACCTCGCTGATCACCGATACCAGCGTCTCCGCATCGGCATCCGGCGGCGGAGCGCATCCCTCGAGCACCGCCGCCGCCAGCATGGAGCCCAGCGGCGTAAGCCGCACCACGCCGTCCTCGAAGACGGCTGCCCCGAACGCGACCAGCCCCGCGACCGCGTCTTCGGCGTGCTCCCTGCTGCCTGGCCCGCCAGGATCCCCGCCGCCGACGAGATCCCCGATTCCGAGGAGAGCCGCAGGATCATGGACTGCGCCGCAATCGGGGCACGGCTCGCCGCCCGGCGCCGGGTCCGCCGCTGTCACCGCGACGGCCAGCTCCTTCATGCCCACCGGCGCGTCATCTGCCGCGAGCTCGTGCAGCACGGTGAGGCACCCGGCGCAGGGTCCGCCGGGCACCCCAAGGCTCCGCGCTGCCACCCTCACCCAAACGTTCAGCACGAGTTCCGGGTCCGGCGCCTCCGCCAGGTCAGGTGCGGCCCAGGCGTGCCGGCCGTCAGCAGCGAGGAACCCGGCGTCCACCGCCACCGTCCAATCCCGCATGAGCTCATCGACGTCGAGCGCGCTTCGCAGGCGAGCCCCCGGCAGGGAGATGCCCAGCACCTGGCATGCTTCGGCCGCTACCGCAGGCCGCAGCACTCCGGTGGAAGTCAGTTCCCTGCCTGGCCCCACCCATTCGGCCAGCTTGCGGGCGCGAACCAGCGCGGTGCACCCAAGTGCGGCGTCGGCGAGATCAGCGGAGACAACAACAGGAGACGGAGGGATCACGCTGGCCAACGTTACTCACGTACCGCCGCCAGCCGCACGCAGATCTCAGCGGCAACGAGACCGAGAGCGCGCCAGACCAGCCCAGGCGACCCGGCATTGACCTTCCGGCGGCTGGCACCGACGACCACTCGGCGCTGCGGACGCCGCGCTGGCAGAGGAAACGCTTGCGCTGGTCACAGATCCGGCCTGCGAGATGGGGACCGCGGCTATTTCCGATCCGAGGCCCCGTGGAGGCGGCACGGCTCGTGGTGTCCGACGCGGCGATGCCCTGGGGCCGTGCGCGATAGATATGGCTGCCCGGTTCTCCCGCAACGTGCGGTGGTGCAACTCATCCGGTGGGAATCACGATACGGGTGGGGTCAGGTCCGCGAGCCGCAACTGCTCACCTGCGCCGGTCGCGGCTGCGGACCGGGGCAACCGACTGGGGCCTGTACCGGGATGGCGACGGCTCCGGGTATTCACCCCGGCTCGTTTCGCACAGAACTACGTGTCTGCCCGCCTGGCGGGGTTGTCCTCGGATATCGGGTGCCGCGGCCTGCTCGCGCGCGCCGAGTCGCCGTGGCCAAGATGTTCTGCCTGCATCTGGTGCCCGAGTTCGAGCCAAGCCCTACCCACGACCTACACCTTGTGCTGCACACGCGCAAGCGGGCGCTGATGAACCTGGAGGCGCCGGCCGATCTGCCGGCGGGGAGGCTTTGTGATGTCTGCGTCTCACGTTCTGGCTGCCGGGGACGTTTACCAGGTGTGAGCTTGCGACCTTTTGAGCAGATCGTGGCTGAGTTCGGGCCGGTGGTGCTGCGGGTGTGCCGGGCGGTGGTGGGGCCGGACGAGGCGGAGGATGCCTGGTCGGAGACGTTCCTGGCCGCGCTGAAGGCGTACCCGGAGCTGGATGAGGGCGCGAACGTGGAGGCGTGGCTGGTCACGATCGCGCATCGCAAGGCCATCGACGCCACCCGCGCGGCGGCACGCCGGCCGGTGGCGGCCGGGTCGCTGCCCGAGCAGCCGGCCGCCAGGGGCCGGCCAGGGGACTGGGACGGTGACCGTGCGACGGCCACGCTGCCGCACAAGCAGCGCACTGCCGTGGCCTACCACTACCTGGCCGGGCTGCCGGATGCGGAGGTCGCCGCGATCACGGGTGGCAGCACCGATGCGGCCCGCCGGGCCGCCGCCGACGGGATCAAGACTCTGCGGGCCACGTACCTGGCGCGCACGGGGGAGGGGGAGGGCCAATGACGGGCACGATGGAGCCGGAGGCCCGGCAGCTGTTCGGGTCGCTTCCGGCCGGGGAGGAGCAGGCGAGCGCGAGGCTGCACGCGCGGCTGGTCGCTGCGGCGGCCCGGGAGGGCATTCTCGACGTCGCGTACCGGACGGTGGACACGCCGGTCGGGACGCTGCTGCTGGCCGCGACTGGCCAGGGCCTGGTCCGGGTGGCCTACGCCAGCCAGGGCCACGACGCCGCGCTGGCACAGCTCGCCGCGCTGGTCAGCCCGCGCATCCTGAACGCGCCGGGCTGCCTGGACGAGGTGGCCCGCCAGCTTGAGGAGTACTTCGCGCATCAGCGCCGGGTGTTCGACGTGCCGCTGGACATGCGGCTGGCCAAGGGCTTCCGCCGCAGCGTGCTGGCGCACCTGCAGCAGATTCCCTACGGGGTAACGGAAAGCTACTCCCAGGTGGCGACCGCCGTCGGCAGCCCACGCGCGGTCCGCGCGGCCGGTACCGCGTGCGCCACCAACCCGGTGCCGATCGTGGTGCCATGCCATCGGGTGGTGCGCTCCGACGGCTCGCCCGGTGGCTACGCCGGTGGCCCGGATGCCAAGCAGGCGCTCTTGATGCTGGAGGCGGCGTGATGACGGCGGCAACGGCAACCGGCCGGTACGCCCAGCGGGCGGCCGCCGCGGACTGGGATTCGGTGGCTCGCGAGCTCGACGAGTACGGGTCCGCGCTGCTGCCCCAGCTGCTGACCCCGGCCGAATGCGCGCAGACCGCCGGGCTCTACGACCAGCCCGGGCACTTCCGCGCCACGATCAACATGGCGCGGCACCGGTTCGGGTCGGGCGAGTACCGGTACTTCGCGGCGCCGTTCCCCGAGCCGGTCGGCGCACTGCGGCACGCCCTGTACCAGCGTCTGCTGCCGATCGCCCGCGACTGGCATACCCGGCTCGGCCGCGAGACCGGATGGCCGGACACGCTGGAGGAGTGGCTGGAGATCTGCCACGCCGCCGGTCAGACCCGGCCGACACCGATCCTGCTGCGCTACGAGACCGGCGACTGGAACGCGCTGCACCGCGACCTGTACGGGGACAAGGTGTTCCCGCTGCAGGTCGTGATCAACCTCAACGATCCAGGCACCGACCACACCGGCGGCGAGTTCTTGCTGGTCGAGCAGCGGCCACGAGCGCAGTCGCGGGGTAGCGCGACACTGATCCCGCAGGGCCACGGGCTGGTGTTCACCACCCGCGACCGTCCGGTCGCCTCGGTGCGCGGCTGGTCGGCGGCCCCGGTACGCCACGGGGTGTCCACGATCCGCTCCGGCCGCCGGCACACCCTGGGCCTGGTCTTCCACGACGCCACATGAGCACGTACACCCTGCTGGGCGCCGACGGCAGGCCCTACCCGAGCGCCGTCCCCGGCAGGCTGGGCGGCCACCGGCGGAACCAGACCTACGGCCGCCTGGACTGCCCGGCAGCGCTGCGCGCCATCGCCCGCGGCGGGTACGTGGCACAGCGGGTGTTCTTCGCCGATGAGGCCACCGCGATTACGGCCGGGTACCGGCCATGCGCGGTCTGCCTCCCCGGTGCCTACCAGGCGTGGAAGCAGCAACAGGACGCCAGAGGGCAAGCCCGATGACGCAGGCGATCGACGCCGGCGCACCAGCCCGGCTGACCCGGCCGGAGCTGGACGCGATGATCGGCCTGCTCGCCGGGCTGACAGCCGGGACGGTGATGGTCGGCTGCTCCCGCGACGAGCCGGCGCGCCAAGCCGCCCGCAGTGTCGCGGACGCCTGGGAAGCACGTCGCGGCCTGGTGCTGGACGTCGTCGACTGGCCGGAGACCGCCGCGTCCTGGTTGCGGCAGGCCCGCCGGTTCACCGCGCACGGGCCGGATGCGTGGGCGGTCATCGGGCAGGTGGGCGGCTGGGTCTCCATGGGGCGTCGGCTGACGGCGTCCACCACCTGGGCGGCAGAGCGCACGGTGGCGTCCGCGTCGCTGGCCGACCCTGCCCTGGCCACCGCCGGCTGCTTCCTGGGGCTGCGCGGTGCACTCCGCGACGGCGGTACCTGGCGGGTGAGCCGTCGGCTGCTGATTCATCACCCGGCCGGGGAGGCGCGATGACTGCACCGCTCTTTGCCGCACATTCCCGGCTGGCTGGCCAGCCTCGGCCGGGCCGCGCTCGCCGGTCCAGGAACCTGCATTCACCGGACAGCCACGGCGTCACCACGGTCCCCGGCACCAACCTGCCCTGGCGCGGATACGGCGCCGGCAGGTCCTCGGCGGGCTGATCCACGAGTACGAGCGGACCGCGTGATCCTCACTGGCCAAGCCGCATCCTCACTGGCCAAGCCGCAACTTTGCAGCTGAGGGAGGATGACGAGGTATTGGGACCCGACAGGGCCTTTGGTCCCGGGGCAGTTCACAGGTCACAGGCCCTGTCTCATCGCACCGCTGCGGCCGTGCGGTGTGGCGGCGGTGGCTTGAACTTGCCAGCCATCGCCATCCCGCTGATGGATGCCATCCGTGCGGCTCATTGACACATGAATGAACACTAATTAAGGTTGCGAGCGGCTCGCACCACGAGCTGGCCCGGCTGGGCTGGTGCCATCGCCCGGGTGCATGACCGGAGGACTCCAATGTCGCGACAGCTCGCCGTCGTGGGCGCTGCCGGTGCTCAGGCAGCAAGCATGCAGGACGCGATCTTCCGGGCGATCGACCCGGCCCATGTCACTGCGATCGATGTCTCCTGGCGAGCAGCGCGCGCAGAGGCGCTGTCATCGAAAGGTGTCGAGGTCCGCACCATCGACGGCACCGGGAAGGCTCTGGCCGATGCCATCCGCGGATCACAGGCGGTCGTCAACCTTGCAGGCCCTTATCATCGGCTCGGAACACTCGTGCTTGACGCGGCGATTCTTGCAGGCGCCAACTACCTCGACATCTGCGACGACGTCGATGTCACGCGCAAGATTCTCGGGCGACACTCCGAGGCGGTCGAAGCCGGGGTCACCGCAATCACAGGACTCGGAAGCTCGCCAGGCACGACGAACATGCTGGTGAGAATTGCCGCTGACTACCTCGGCGAGCCGGCCGAGACGACAGCCGATATTTCCTGGGTGGTGGACCAAAGCGACCTCAGCACAGCCGTGGTTGAGCACATCCTCCACTGTTTCGCTACGATCCATGACCGAGAGCCGGGTCCCATCCCCGGCTGGGCCGAGCTGGAGCCTCGCTGGGTCGATTTTCCCGAACCAGTTGGCCGGGAACTCGTCGTCCTTCTTGGCCACCCAGAGCCTCTCACACTGACGCGATTCCTTGGCCTCAAGGCAGTGACCAACAGAGGAGGGATCGCGCCCGTCGAGTACACCCAACTGTGCTGGCTCCTAGCGCGAGCTCGCCGTCTTATCACGCAGGACGATGAACCTAAAACGCTGGGTGAAGGCTTCGATTGGTTTCACTCTGCCTTCGCCAAGAGACTCGGGCGTCAGGGGTCTGGGCTCGTGATCCAGGTACGGCGTGGGGGGCGAACGATCGCATTCCGTTCGGGTTCGAGCATGACAATGGACCACGCGACAGGGGTGCCTGCGGCAGCGGGCTCGCTGCTTTTGCTAGAGGGACGGGTACCAGGGCCTGGGGTATTCCCGCCGGAATGCCTCGATCCGGTTTCCTTCTTCGGGGCCCTCCGGAAAGTCTCACCAGGCGGTGGCGGGCTGAGCGCGACAATCTGCGCTGCCGGAGAGGAGCCGGCACCGATTCGAATCCGGGATCTCCTGTGCGTGGCAGGGCATTAGTGAGACCTGGTCACTCCCGCACACGTCGCTTTACTGGTGAGCCGCGTGACATGACCTCAGTGGAATTGCTCGGCACGCGAGTTGAGGCGACTCCGGATGCCGAGTTCCTCATCTATGGTGACCAGAGACTTACTTACGCCGAGGTCTGGGCGAAGGCGCTGCAATTCGCCGCTGCGGTCCGCCGCCTCGGTCCATCGAGCCGCGTCGCCACGTACCTAGCTAACTGTCCCTGGGCCGTCCAGGCCATGTTCGGGACGCACGCGGCGGGCGGCGTGCACGTGGCGATCAACCGTCAGCATCGCGGCGCCATCTTGCACGACATGCTCTGCCGGTCCGAAGCGAGCATCCTGGTCACCGACAGCGACGCGCTCGCTGAAATCGTGCTCGACGGCTGCGGAGTGCAGACCGTGGTCACCGTCGACTCGCCTGAGTCCACCTCCCCGCGTCGCCCGGGCCCGCAGCAGGTGCCGATTAGCGAATTCGTCGGGACGGAAATCTGCAGCCCTGCACCCGTCACGCCACTGGAGCCCGCAAGCGTTCTCTTCACCTCCGGCACTACGGGGCGCAGCAAGGCAGTCTTGCTGCCTCACACAATGCTGACCCGGGGAGCCCGGCACGTGGCAGAGGCAAGCCAACTCACCAGCGACGATTCGCTCCACCTCTGGGCGCCTCTGTACCACATTGCGGGCCAGTTGGACCTCATGCTCCCCATGGTGGTCGCGGGCGGAGTAGTGGTCCTGGTCCCGCGATTCTCGCTGTCAAATTTCTGGAAAGAGGTTGAGGATAACCACTGCACGGTTTTCTTCGGCTTCCCGGGCATGCTGCAGCTCCTAGCGAAGACGATGCCCACTCAGCCGACAAGTCTCCGCGTAGGTGTCGTCGGTGGAATCTCGCCGGGACTGCGGTATCAGTTCGAAGAGAAGCTCGGTGTCCGGTTCATTGACGCATACGGGATGACCGAGGCTGAACCCATTGCGCTCAGCGGCCTCGATTCCGGTGCACCGCCCGGTAGCTGTGGCCGGCCGACATCAGATTGGAGTATCTCGGTCTTCGACAATGATGGCTTCCCCCAACCGGCGGGCGTCCCTGGTGAGATCGTGGCGCGGCCTCGCCGCCCAGGCGTCATGATGCTGCGCTACGAGCATGACGAGGCGGCGACCGTCACCGCTTTCCGCGGTCTCTGGTGGCACACTGGCGACCGAGGATACGTGGACTCAGACGGATATCTCTTCGTGACGGGAAGGCTGAACGACACCATCCGCAGGCGCGGCGAGAATATCTCACCCCGGGAGCTCGAGGGCATCATTTGCCAGCATCCGGGGGTGACCGCCTGTGTCGCATTGGGGGTCGAGGACGCAGAATTGCCCGATCAGGAAGTCAAGATCATAGTAGTCCCCGCCCTCCGCTGCCAGTTGACCGCTGAATCACTGCATGACTGGTGCAGGGGACGTATGAGCTCCTTCATGCTGCCACGCTTCATTGAAATACGGGATCAGCTACCCCTCACTGGAAACGGCAAACTACAACTGACAGAGCTGCGTGCCAACGGATCTGATACCTGGGACAGCGAAGAAGGGCAAAGGGAAACATGACCGAGCATCGAGCGGCCACTCCCCGGGACCAATGAGCACGCATCCCAGACGACCGCCATCGGACCTGCGAGAGCGCATCCTCAGCGCGGCAGGAAGGCTCTTCGGCGAGCACGGCTACGATGGGACGAGCATGCGCGACATCGCGAAACAACTCGGCATCTCGGGCCCGGCACTCTATTGGCACTTCCAGTCGAAGGAAGATATTTTCTTTAGTTTTCTCGACTCAGTCCTCCGCGGGTTCGTCAAGAGCGTCGAAGGTGCAGTGGATGCGGAGTCCCCCGATCAGCAGATGCGGCAATTCGTAAAAGCCCATGTGCGCGCCCAGCTTGAGCAGGTAGACAGGACTGGGGCTTACGCCAAACTGTATGGTAACGCACAGCTCCGGAACTCCTTGCCGGCCGACCGGAACGCAGAGCTCGGGAGAGTGGAACGAGCATATCTGGAGATATGCAAAGGCATACTCCGCGAAGGGCTCCAGCTCGGCCAGTTCGATTTCCGGGAGCTTACCCCGACCGCATTCGCGATCATCAATATGTGCGAATACGTCATCACCTGGTTCAGGCCGGGTGGTCGCCTCGGGGTCGAGGAGGTCTCCGAGGTCTACGCCGACCTCGTCCTGCGGATGCTGCGGCCCGATGCCGGCCAGCCCCTGGCGTCCGCACCAGCTCCGGTCGCGCGGTCTGCCGCTCCTCACGCCCGCCGCCCCGGCGGGGACGAAACACGGACACCGGGACGATCACGTAGCGCAAGGCTGCGCGATCAGGCAGAATCGGACACGCAGGGAGAAGAGGGATAGAGTATGCCAGGCCAGGATCGGTACGGCGTCCGCGATCTTGCGGCTCCTTGGTATGCCGGCAGCCCGTCCTTTCTGAGAGCGCCCTGGACCGAGCCCGGTGCCGTCCCCGAGGGCGCCGTCGCGATCGTTGGTGTGCCAATCGACCACTATGCGACGACCGTCGGCGCGACGGGAATGCGACACGGGCCACGCAAAATCCGTGAGGCGTCGCTATTCTTGGCAGGATACTTCGGTGTTCAATCCGACGTGGGCATTTCCGATTTCCAGACAGGGGTCATCCGGAAGTGGCCAGAACCCATCCGGATTGTTGATACGGGTGACGTTCCAGTAATCCCGAACGACACCCCGGCTCAGATCGCCGCAGCCGCCGAGCACATCGCCGCAGCCACCCAGACGAGCGGATTGACCATCACATTCGGCGGTGACCACTTCGTCGCATACCCCGCAGCCCGCGGAGTGATGGCAGCAGTCCGCGAACGGCAGCCCAAGACCCGGTTCGCCTACTTGCACATCGATTCACACACGGATTTTGTCGACTTCCATCACCAAACTGGGCGCTTCCACCACGGCACCGCAGCCCGGCGTGTTTCGGAGGTCGACGCCGTCACCAAGATGGCATGGTTCGGGGTTAATGCCATGACCCAACCGAACCAGGTACAGGTCATGTACGACCGCGGTTTCCGTCTCGCGACCGCCGCCTATGTCGAATCTGTCGGAGCCGCGGACGCGATGGAACGCGTTCTGGAATATCTGCTCGACGGCACCGACGCGCTGTACGTTAGCGTCGACATCGACGTTGTCAACGCTGCCGAAGCTCCGGGAACCTCTGCGGCAATTTTTTACGGACTTTCAGCTCGTGCACTTATCGAAGCCCTTCAAGTGGTGGCCCGCGCAAACACACTCGTCGCTCTCGACGTGTGCGAGGTAAACCCGGAGCTGGACCCGTCTGGGAGGACGGAGGCACTAGCCGTCGAACTAGTCTTCGCCGTGATACAGGACCGCATCTTCGACGTAGTCGGCAAGCTCCCGCACGAGCAACTCTCCCGTATTCTATTCACCCCCGGGAGCTAGCAACTTGAATTTTTCCGATCGACATCATCTTCAGCATCGCGGCGTGGCGCGGCAGGACCATGCCGGGGGGCGAGTCCGCCCTCGCGATGATCCAGACGACCGCGCAGCCCAGATGAGCGAATGCACGCACGTCTACGGCGGGGCAACGAGGAAAGGGATACCCTGATGACTCGTATGGATGCCGTAGCCCAGCAAGCGGCCGACCTCCCGGATGATTCAGAGACTCTTCATGAACGGAAGCATCCTTCTCACTGGGTAGTCGGCCTCCTCGTTCTGTGCGTGCTTGGCTTTCTGTGCTTCGCGCTCGCGAATGCCAACATCGGGTGGGAGGTTATCCCGAAGTATCTCACATCGGCGACGATTCTCAGCGGGCTTGAGAAAACATTGCTCATCTCTGCCCTTGCTATGCTGGTGGGCTTGGCGCTCGGAGTCATCTTCGCGGCAATGCGCCTTTCGAAGAACCCAGTGACATCCGCAATCGCCTGGCTATACGTGTGGCTGTTCCGTGGTACGCCCGTATTCGTACAGCTGCTGATCTGGTTCAATCTCGCCCTGATATTTCCCGGAATAGGCATTCCTGGTGTCTTTCACGTTCAGACAGTGAAGGTGATAACACCTTTCCTGGCAGCACTCCTTGGCCTCGGCATTAATGAGGGCGCCTACCTGACCGAGATAATCCGTGGAGGAATCCTCTCTGTCGATTCCGGCCAGACGCACGCTTCGGTCTCGCTGGGGCTCTCCCGTCGCCGGACACTCCGGCATGTAATTCTCCCGCAGGCGATGCCCGCTATCCTGCCCACTATCGGCAACGAGTCGATCGGCATGCTCAAGTACTCCGCACTAGCCGCCGTGATCGGGTATACGGAACTCCTCCAGCGCGCGCAGACGATCTACTATGTGAACGGGCGGGTGATGGAGTTGCTCTTTGTAGCCTCGATCTGGTACCTGGCCGCAACGTCGGCGACGAGCATCGCCCAATATTACCTAGAGCAACACTTTGGCCGGTCTGAGGTTCGCCGCCGGAGCGTCGCGGATCGGCTACTCCGGAGCGGCATCAGCCACCTCCGCGCGAGGTCGGCATGATGGCCATGCCGTTCCTCTCGGTTGAAAACCTGCGTAAGTCCTATGGGACCCGCGAGGTCCTTCGCGGTGTCAGCCTTTCCTGTGAGAAGGGTCATGTCACCTGTGTAATCGGTCCCTCGGGTTCCGGGAAAAGCACCCTCCTGCACTGCATCAATCATCTTGAAGCGCCAGATTCAGGCCGGGTTGTACTGGACGGTCAGCTGATCGGATACGAGCCGATCCGGGGGCGCTTGACCGCGCTCAAGGACCACGATCTCGAACGGCAGCGGCGAGACATCGGAATGGTCTTCCAGCGCTTCAACCTCTTCCCCCACATGACCGTCCTCGGCAACATCACTCTCGCCCCGCGCCTCACCCGTCGAATGCCGAAGAAGGATGCTGCTGAACTCGCGATGAGGGTGCTAGAGAGCGTTGGTCTCGCAGACCGGTGCGACTCTTTTGCCCGGCAGTTGTCAGGCGGACAGCAGCAACGCGTGGCGATCGCGCGCGCGCTTGCGATGGAGCCGAAGTTGATGCTGTTCGATGAGCCCACCTCGGCGCTCGACCCTGAGCTGGTGAGCGGAGTGCTCGCGGTCATGAAGGACCTCGCGACTCAGGGCATGACGATGGTCGTCGTCACGCATGAGCTCCAGTTTGCCCGGGAGGTGGCAGGCACCGTCGTCTTCATGGACGAGGGGCTGATCATCGAAAGCGGTGCCCCAGACGAGGTGCTTGTCAGTCCCAAATCGGAACGTACTCGCAGCTTCATCTCGCGGCTCCTTCGCAGTGATACGGGATCGTTCGAATGAACTCTGTCCTGTGCCAGGGCATGGCTGGCGCGTGCAGGAAACGCACCCGAACTGCAGGCATGTGAGGGCGCGGCTCATATGCCATTCGTCACGGGAGGCCAGGCTGTCGTTGATACGTTGATCGCCCATGGTGTTGACACTGTCTTCGGCATTCCAGGCACGCACTCGTTGCCGCTGTATGCAGCACTCGCCCGCTGCCCCATCCGTCACGTGACGCCCCGCAGTGAGCAAGGCGGTGGATATGCTGCGGACGGATACGCTCGCAGCAGCGGCCGCCCAGGGGTATGTATCGTCACGAGCGGTCCAGGCCTCACCAATATCGCCACGCCGGTCGGCCAGGCCTATTCCGATTCGATTCCCTTGCTCGTCATCTCACCTGGCATGCCGGCAGAGATTGAAGGTGGTGACCGCGGCTACCTACACGAAATGAAGAGCCAGGTAGGGATGATGAACGGCATTGCTTCCTGGAGCCATCGCACGCGCACGCATCAGGACGCCGTCAATGCCATCGACCGCGCCTTCCGCGAATTCGCGACGTCACGGCCGCGGCCCGTGCACATAGAAATACCCCTCGACATGCTGGCCGAGCCCGGATGGGTCGATACCCATAAGCCTTACCCCGGCCGCGTGCCAGCGCCCCTTCCCGATCGCCTCCAGGCCGTGGCAGACGTCCTTCGCCACGCCGAGAGCCCTGCTCTGGTATTCGGCGGCGGCGCCAGAAGAGCGGCCAGGCAAGCGCGCAAGCTCGCCGAGCGTCTCGGAGCGGGAGTCGTGACCACGGTAAACGGGAAAGGGGTACTTTCAGAAGACCACCCGCTCTCACTCGGCGCCTCTATCCGCCTGCAAGCCGCGCAAGCGTATCTTGAGTCGGCAGACGTTCTTGTCGCCGTCGGCACCGAGCTTGGCGACTCCGATCTCTGGGGCGCCTGTTTGCGGCCACGTGGCACCGTCGTCCGTCTCGACATCGACTACTCACAACTCCAGAAGAACGTCCCTGCTCAGCTGACCCTGCTCGGCGACGCAGCGGGAACACTGACGGCCCTGCTGGAACACCTGCCGGGCGCAGACTCATCGCACGGCAGCCGCAAGGCCCTCCTTCATGCCGTCAGGGGGGAGATCCAGTGCGAGGCGAAGGCCGATGGTGCTGAGTGGATTGAGCTTCTCTCGGTGCTCGAGCACTCGCTGTCGAAGGATGCGATAGTCACCGGCGACAGTGCAATGGTCTGTTACTACGGCTTTGCTCATTTCTACCCGCAGCAGCATCCGAGTAGCTTTCTCTATCCGACTGGCTTCGCGACCTTGGGTTTCTCGCTGCCAGCCGCTATCGGGGCCAAGATAGCGGAGCCAACGCGGCAGGTCGTCGCGTTGAGCGGGGACGGCGGGCTCCTCTTCACGGTTGGGGAAATCGCCACAGCAGTGGAACAACGCCTGGGAATTCCGATCATCATTGTCAATAATCAGGGCTACGGCGAAATCCGGCGGCAGATGGTGCAGGCAGGCATGCCCAGAATCGGTGTCGACCTGGCCAATCCTGACTTCGCTGACCTGGCGAGAGCATTCGGCAGTCATGGCGTCTCAACGGAACTCGACGGCCTCGAGGACGCCCTCGGCAACGCGCTCGACCGGGACTTGCCCACGATCATCGAGCTCAAGGGCTGGACCCGGTGACCCAAAGCCGGGTCGTCGTGTTGGATCCGGTCGTGGACATGGCGCGGTTGACAGCCATGATCGCCGGCTTGCCACTGTCCCTCGAGGCAGGCCGCGAGGCTCTGCATGATGCCTCAGGCTTGGTAGCCCTGCTGGTGGGGCCAGAAACGGTGCTTACCACGGCAGACGTCACAGTACTCCGGGACCTGCGCCTCGTGGTGGCCACATCCGCGGGCAAGGACCACCTGCCCGAGGCCACCCTCCGCGAGGCCGGGGTTGAGGTGGTCGACTGCGCGGGCTACTGCACGGACGAGGTCGCCGACCACACCATTGCGCTCATCCTCGACCTGCTCCGGGCCATCACCGTAGCAGATCGCGAGGTCCGGAGGCTGCGCTGGAGCCATCAAGGCCGCCCGCGCCAGATCGCTGGGACGCGTCTTGCCATCGCTGGACTCGGCAGGATTGGCCAGGCGGTCGCAGCAAGAGCGCTCGCGCTCGGTATGGAGGTGGCGGCGTACGACCCTTACCAGCATGCGACGAGCTTCGAGGGAGTGACCCGCGTGGCGAGCTTGCCCGCGTTGCTCGCGGCGTGCGACGTCCTGACGCTGCACCTGCCCTTGCGCGCTGACGCGTATCACCTGATCGGAGCCGCCGAACTGGAATTGATGCCGAGGGGTTCCTACCTGGTGAACGTTGCTCGCGGCGGCCTCGTGGACGAGGCAGCTGTCGCAGCTGCAGTGCGCTCCGGTCAACTGGGCGGAGCAGCGTTCGACGTGCTCGCAGCCGAGCCCCCGTCCGCAGGGGAGATACTGCTTCAGACGCCAGGGATCACCATCACCCCACACAGCGCATGGTATTCACCCGAAGCGGAACGCCGGCTCACCGATGTCGCGGGGGCAGCCCTTGCAGCAAGACTTGCGCCCTGACCAAAACCAGGGTATGCGCGAACCAGCATGCCTGCTCACGGCTGAGTGTCAATACTCGGATATGAGAGGGCGCTCTGGCTCAGGTGCCATTGGGAGAGCACACGTCCGTACGTTCCATTCTTGATCAGCTCTTTCAGGGCAGCCTGGATAGCCTGGCCCAGCTTAGGGTCGTTCTTCGAGAACATAACCCCGAAGTACACAGGATCAAAGATATTGCCTATCACATGCCACTTGCCGGGCTCCTGGGAAGCTACGTATGCATTGGCTTCAGGGCCGTTGACCAGTGCGGCGGCACGCCCGATCTTCACCTGCAGGGCTTGCTCCGGTGGCGTCTGGACAGTCAGGACCTTCATTGAGCTGCTGGATCCGCAGAGCTGCGCGGACAACTTGGCGATCTGCACCGGGAACGACGTACCAGCCTGAACTGCGATCGTCTTGCCACACAGGTCCTTGTTGGCCGTCAGGTTCGCCGAAGTAGCCTTCAGCCCCAGGAACTCGTCGCCGGTCCGGAAGTAGTTGACGAAGTGCACCGTGCCGAGGCGGCTCTTAAGGTCAAACGTGGCCGACCACACAATGTTCGTTCGGTTCGACTGCACTGCCGGTATGAGCTCTGAGAAGTTGGGCGTGTTCGTCACCTGGAGCCTGACGCCGAGAAGTTTCGCTGCAGCCATTGCGAGGGAGATGTCGACTCCGACGATAGGACCGCCCGTCTCCGCTTGATACTCCATCGGCGGGTACGGCGAATTCACGAGGTCAGTGAGGACTCCACTTGAGCGGATACTGGCTGGAAGCATCGCATTCAAAGTCGACGCCGACGATGTCGCCGGGGAAGACGGTGCCGAAGAGTTACTGCCCGTACCCGAGCCCCCGCAGGCAGCAACCAGCAGCACCGCAACCAGCGCAGCACAGAGGACATATACCCGTCTCATGATGTACCTCCGGATCAATCGGCTGGAGCGTACCTTAATGAGTGTTCATTCAGGTGTCAATGCACTGCTCGCCACGAGACGCGCGCGGATACCGAGGGCGAGGCACCGACGGTCTTGGCGCTCAGCTTCGCAGTGTGCGGAGCGGTCCAAATATCCAGGTGGTGTGAAGGCTGACAGACCAGCGAGTCAGCATGTGGAGTCTGTTCCGCCTTGGGAGCACGGACACTGCCTGCAGGCCCTCGCCGCCCGGCTGCCGGAGCCAGGTGTTCATGCACCGGCTCGGCCCCATTCTTGATCCAGTCCCCGGATCCGCCAGGGAAGCGTGGCCTGTAACGTAGGCAGGCACCATGCCGATGCCGCTTAGCCCGCCGGACGGCGCGCAGTGGCATACTCCGCGGGAGGCTCGGCCTCAAGCATAGGAATGCGCAGGGAGCCTCCGGAAGCTGGAGCGTCGGGCAGTGAGTTGCTGGGCATGTTGCTGGGCATACGGGCGGCGCTTGCCGACTCAACATTGCCGGCGCAGATGCCGTGGAGGTCGCGGCGACCTACGAGCACGCGGAGGTGACAGCCAGCGATTGCTGGCGAGCGCGTCGTGTACGAGTTCGTCGGCCTGTGGGTCTGCGGGGGGCGTCTGCCGCAGATTTCTAACCTGCATGGATCCGGCTGCCGACCGAGGCAGCGGCGCATCGCCCGTGCTGGCCACATGCCCGGCAACCGGATCCAGTCCCGCATGTCCCAAGAAGGTCGGCTCGTATCGATCAGGAAGGGGATCCAATGGGCCACCAAGTCGGTCAGCAACAGCGCCTCATCGAAACGCCCACGGTCCGTGTCACCCGTTGGACGCTCCCCAGCGGACACGGCACTGGGCGGCACCGTCACGAGCACGACTACGTTGTCGTGCCAATGACAGGCGGGACGCTGAACGTCATCGATGCTTCCGGCGAGTCGACGACGATGCAGCAAGTTGCAGGCGAACCGTACGCCGGGAGCGCGGGCGTTGAACATGATGTCGTGGGAGCCGACAGCAGCAATGTGGTGTTCATAGAGGTCGAATTGCTCATGCGCTAACGTCTGCTCAACTGCATTCGAATATTCGCGTACTATCGGCGGTTGCCATCGTGGACGGCTTTGCGGGTGCCGATAAGTCATCCGTGCTGGTCAGGTGGCACGTTGGTGCTCGTGGAGGCTGGCTTCGCCAACGGCGTCTGCGGCGGGGCCGCGTGGCGGGCTTGACCGCATGTCAGGGTTGGATCCCGTACCACCGAGGTGAGACCCGGCTACCCGCCAGCACGCAGCAACACCGTCTGCGCAGGGGGCGGGCCAGCACGACACGACCAGCGACACCAAATGCGGGGAACAGGCCGTCGGCCGCGCCGAACTGCGGCACTGCGTGCGCCGCAGGGTTCGGTCACCGGCCACACAGTGTCCGACCGGGTTAATCCGTGCCGCGGTCCGGCGCAGGTTGCCCGCCAGCCCAATAATGTAATACACTATTGACGTGTGGAGATCCATCGCTCGGCTCGCCGCCACGGTATCGGCGACCAGGACATCCGCCACGCGATCGGGCATCCGGTCGTGGTGGCCGACATCGATCCTGACGCCGACCCGCCCAAGACGCTGGCCATCGGCCCGGACCGGACCGGACCGGCAACCTGCTTGAGGTGGTCGTGCTCACGCTGGCCGGCGACAGGTTATTGGTGATCCACGCCATGCCCCTTCGCCGCAAGTACCGTGGTCTGCTCCCGGGACACCGTGATGACTGACAAGCCAAAGACCTACACCACCAAGACCGGCAAGGTCCTCACCGATGCTGACATCGAGCAGCTGGCCGGCGAGGCCGAGCGCGGCTACGACGTGCAAACGCTGAAATCCCGCCGGCGGGGACGGCCGATGCTGGGCAGCGCGCCCTCGGAGGTGGTGCCGGTGCGGCTCGACCCCGATCTCCGGCAGGCGGTGGAGGCCCGCGCCACGGCAGAGCACACCACCACCAGCGAGATCATCCGGGAAGCCCTGCGCCGCTTCCTCGACGTCGCCTGACCGGGCCGGCGGCATAGCACCGGCTGATGGCGAAGGGCACGCGCGGCCGCCNNGGCACAAGGACGTAACCGGGGCAGGAGCTGAGCAGAGCGTGCGGAACCGGCAGGTCGAGCAGCTTGTACGGACGCTGTCCGTGCCCGTCCGTGACGACCGGGCCCTTGGCTCCTCTGGCGTACGGACAAATGACGGACAGGACCGTGTATCCACACGATCGTCGTAGAAGTCTTCCCAGGTCAACGCAATGCGGCGCGACCGCACCACTACCGATCAACTGCCAGCTGATCGCGACGTTGAGGCCAGGCACTCCACGCCCTCCAGGAAGCGCGACCAGGATCCTGTGCCGCTCGAATATTGAGTTTCGCGGGCTGAGCTGGGGTTACGCGGCGTGGTGATACTCGTTGATCACTCCTGCGGCGACTGGCTTTCGGCGGACAGATCGCAGGCCGGCCACGTTCCGGATGGGCTGCGTTTCGATGCCCGGAGGCCGCTGTTGCCGGGATTGATGCGGCCTGTGGTGGTTGTAGTGGATCACGTATTCGCGGAGCACGAGGACCAGGTGGCGGTTCCTCACCGAGATTGGGCTCACGACCTTCGGCGGCCCGCCTGCCCAGCTTGGGGTGCTGCTCCAGGCGCGGGAGGCGATGACCGAGATCGCTGACCGTGGCGGCATCAGGGCTCTGCCAGCCCCCTACATCCTTAACGAGTCCGCTGGCTACGCGATCGCGGACCCGGACGGGGAAACCGCCGCCGAGACGGCCGGGCGAGTAATGCTCGACCTCTCCGAACGCGTTCTGCACCTCGACGGCTCCAGTGAGGAAATGGTCGGCCTGTGACCGCCGCCACCCCGCACGCCGGATCGGCCGGCCCGCGAGCCGACCGGGGAGGAGGCTGCGGATGAGATCTGGTGCGGGTGTTCAAGGCGCTCGTTGCCCCGTTACCGGGTCAACATCCGCCCGATCGCCGGCGTACCCCGCACCGCGGACCTGGTCTTCACCAAAGCGAAGGTCGCGGTATTCCTCGACGGCTGCTTCTGGCACGGATGCGCCAAGCATTACCGGCCAGCGAAAGGCAAGACAGCCGAATTCTGGAACGGCAAGATCGCAGGCAACCGCCGCCGCGACGCCGACACCGACGAACGACTTCACCAAGCCGGCTGGGAGGTCATGCGAGTCTGGGAACACGAGGACCCAGCACAGGCGGCATCGCCCATCGCGGAGCGAGTTAAGAACCGGAGATCGCCCACACCCGGACCGGCGGATCAGCAGGCCGGTGTTCAGGGCCGCGGAACACCCGCTCTACGTTCTCCAGGGCCTTGTAGGAGGCCACCGCGCCGACGGCAGGCAGCGCGTCCGTGGGCAGGCTGGTGCGGATCACGTAGATCCCGTCCAGCGCGGCCTCGTCGGCGATCTTCTGCTCGTCGCGGCGCCAGGTGAATCCGTCGTCGGTGATGTCGATGATGAAGTGCTTGGCGACCTTCCGCCTGCCGATCACCGGCGGGCTGCACGGGGCCAGGTTCGCCGAAGATCGCGAGGGCTCACTCAGCCTAAAGGTTGAACTCACCATCCTTGGCGGCGCGGATGAACGCCTTCCATTCGGCGCGAGCGAATTCCAGCACCGGCCCACGACCGTGCTGCTTGGAGTCGCGCACGCCGACAGAGCCGTCGGCGGTGGCGACCTCGACACAGTTGCCCGTTCCGCTGCTGTGGCTGGACTTGCGCCAGCCGGTGTACTTGCCGTGGTTCATGCAGGTGTTCCTTTGTCCGTCGGCGGGGCTGAACCTTGAGCTGGTTATTGGTCGGGGAGTTCGGTGGCTGCCTTGGTGAGCAGGTCGAGGCTGTCGGTGGGTGGCAGCGCCGCGTCGCGGAGCCGGGCGTACAGCTGGTCGTAGGGCGCCACCTCGGCGGGGTCGGTGAGGACGAGGTCGGAGGTGACTGTGTCGATCGCGACCACGGCGGGGTCTCCCGGGTCGGGGTAGGTGTAGATCGAGAACGTGCACCTGGGCACGGTGAAGCTGTCCACCCGGGCATCCACCGGCAGGACCCGCAGGGCGACGCTCGGCTTGCCGTTGCATGCCGTGGCGAGATGGTAGAGCTGCTTCTTCACGACATCCGGCGGGGCGGCCAGCCGCCGGACCGCCACCTCATCGACGATCACCTCGTAGCTGGGCGCGCCCGGGCGGCGCAGCATCCGCTGCCGCCCGGCACGGCCGGCGAGCACGCCCTCGACGGTGCCGGTCATCGGCTCCAGCGTGGCGTCGGCAGCGGTCCGCGCCCTGACGAACTCCGGGGTCTGCAGCAGGCCGGGAATGAAGGTCTGCTGGTACTCGCGGATCGCGGCGGCACCGGCCTCCAGATTCGCATACAGCGCCTGCCGCTCGCCCATCCCCCGGGTGGACTCCCACCACCCCCTCTCACCGGCCTCCCGGGCGATCGTGACGATCTGCGTCCACCGCTCGCCCTCCACCCCCAGCGCGTCAAGGATCTTCATCACATCGGCCAGGTCTACGATGTGCCCGTTCTCCAGCCGGGAGATCTGCGCCCGCGACTCCCCGATCCGCTTCGCGACCTGCTCATGAGTCAGTCCCGCCGCCGCCCGCAGCGCCCGCAGCTCCGCCCCCAGCCGCAGCCGCCGCACGTAAGGGCTGATCATCCACAACCTCCCAACGAACGCCACAGCGCACAGTACAAAACGTTGGATCTTCAGAGTACCTGTATCGAGGTTGGCCCGGTATGCGAGATAACGGTGGGCAACCAGCCTCGCAGAAGAATCCGCACCCGCACGGCCGCCCTGGCCGCAGACAGCCCTCTGAACCGCCCGCGTCGTCAGGCACCGCCCAACGGAGGACGCCGGGGAGTGAGCGTGCCGCTGTGATGATGCGGGCAGCCAGGCTTCCCGAAGCTCTTGCCGACAGCCGTGAACCGTTTGATAATCAGCACAGTTGTTGAGAACGAACCGTGCAGCATAGTGAGAAGACCGACCAGGTAAGGGAGACGTGCGGTGACGGACAACGAGTTAACTCCTGGCCCCGAATCAGGCGGGTGGCCCGAGATCGACACAAGCGTCGCTCACGTAACGCGGGTCTACGACTATCTCCTTGGCGGCAAGGCGAACTTCGCGGTGGACCGGAAGGCCGCCGAGCAGGCGTATGCAGCCTGGCCTGGTGGCTTGGACGGCGTGCGGGCGGATGCCCGCGCTCACCGGGCGCTCCTCGGCCGGATCGTGCGCTACCTGGCCGGTGAGGCGGGCATCCGCCAGTTCCTGGACATCGGCACGGGTATCCCCAAAGAGAACAACGTCCATGAGGTGGCCCAGCAGGTCGCGCCGCGGGCGCGAGTCGTCTACGTCGATTATGACCCGATCGTGCTCGCTCACGCCCACAAGCTGCTGACGAGCACACCAGAGGGCGCTTGCGCCTACATATACGGTGATCTGCGCAACCCGGAAGCGATCCTGCAGAAGGCGGCGGACACGCTGGACTTCGGCAGGCCGATTGCGATCGTGCTGTTCGGTATCCTGCACTTCTTCGCCGACGCCGAGCACCCTTACGTCATCGTGGCCCGGCTGGTGGAGGCGTTGGCGCCGGGCAGCTATCTGGCGCTCTCTCACCTGGCCAGGGACGTTCACGGCGAGGCGCTCACCGAGACGTTCGACCGTCTCAACCAGCAGATGAGCGAGTCCGTCATCCTGCGTACCCAATCCGAGGTCACCCGGTTCTTCGACGGCCTGGAACTGATCGAGCCAGGCGTGGTCCAGCTACCCCAGTGGCGGCCCGACCCCGGCTCCGAGACCATCGCGGCGGCCCGGCCGCTTCCCATGTGGTGCGCGGTGGGACGCAAGCCAGACCCGTCGCGCGCCACGCAGGCAGGGAGGTAATCGATGACCCTCACCCCGCTTTTTAGAACTGGAGATCACCGGCTGCTCCCAGCTGGCGTGCCTGCACTGTTACGGCGGCAGCGGGCCCGGTGGCGGCACCGGGACCATGACTGTCTCCGACTGGTAGCGGGGCGCTCAAGTTGCTCCGCCGCCCCAGTTCGGCTGCCGACAGACCCAGCCGGACGCGCAAGTCGGCGACCGCCTCGCCAAGTGTCGCCGCACAAAGGTCACTGGTCCCGCCCCGGCCGGCATCTCGCCAGCCTCGGCAACACGCCTGGCGGCCCACCCGGGCAGCTCTGCCCGGACTGGGCCCACCAGCCCGAGCGCGCCGGCGATCCGGTCGAGCGTCCCCGCCCGCAGGTTCAGCGCAATCCCGCGCTCAATGTCACTAATCGTCTCGGCGGGTCCTGGCTGATACTCGCCGATGTGCCTGGTGACGGTGTCGATGACAGCAAAGCCCAGCCGTTCATACAAAGGCCTGCCCGGGGTGGCATGCAGATACACCACCTGGCCCGGCGCGCAGGCAAGGGCGTGCTGCATGAGCCAGCGCCCCAGGCCGCGCCGGCCGTGACGCGAGGCAACCAGGAGCATGCCGATCACCGCCAGGCCGGGCGGGTAGCGGGTGAGGATCACCGCACCAGCCAGCCCGCCTTCCGGGGCATCGATCCCGAAGCCGTCACCGGCACTGAGGAGAAGCCGCCACATGGCCTCCCCCAGCCTTCCACCCGCGGTCGCGTGTGAGTTCCAGCAATGCGGGCACGTCGCTCTGATCAAGCGCACGCACACCACCCGGGAACTCCTCACCTGTCACCACTGCCACTCACGCGAGAGTAGACGCACCCGAAGATGCCCCACCGCCGCCCCTTCTCCGGGCAGGCGCCGTGTGCGAACGCTGCAGCGTCCTCACACACGACGGGCAGCCGTTTGCCGGCGGTGATCATAACGCTGTGATCTGGCACCCACCGCTGCTCAGTGCTGGCCAGACTCCCGGCTCACATGCGGATACGCTTCGGCATCCGGCGGACGAGGCCGACCGCAGAGCGTGACTTGGAGGGCCGAGAACTCCCGAAGTGCTGACGCACGGGAAACGCCGGTCCGGAGCCCCATGGTCCGCCGCGCGGATCGCCGCACGCCGACTATCCACCCTGGGCGATTCCGGTGAGACCGGTGGTGGCCAGCTGGTCGATCTGCTCCTGGATGGCGGCGGCAGCTCCTTGCGTGTGCGGGCTGGCCAGGGACGCCGCGCCGCCATCCTGTACACGGCTGCCCGGTCAGACTCGTCCGAGCGCGGTCATGGCGAGCGCCTTCAAAGCGGCGGGGCTGGCGTTCGAGGTGGTCTGGATGGACACATACACCGTGCCCTTCAGGAACGCGATTGCGCTGTCCCTGAAGCCGCCCAGGCTCAGCGTGCCCGCGAGCGACTTGTCCCCGATACCCGGGTGGGTGAGCGTCACGCCGGGCATGTGGCTGAACTTGGCCACCGCCTGCTGGTAGTAGGCCTGCGCTTGAGCAGGTGCGGAACTGGGCATCTGCGCGACGGTGACTATGACGCTGATGCCGTCGGCAGAGTACGTACATACCCCGCTGCTCGGGGTCAGTTTGGAGTCCCCGGTCTGCTTGAGGGTCTTGCCGGTTAGCTGCGCGGCATCGGCGGCGGTGACCACCTGGCAGGGGTCGGGCGCGCCAGCGGCCGTGCCANNGCTGCACGCCGCGAGTACCACGGCCGGGACGCTGGCCATAGCCAGTCCGAGCGCGAGCCGGCGTGCCACGCCGCCCGCCCGGGTTTTCGCTTGCATGATTCTTCCTCCTGTGGGCTCATTGCACTTTCGTGCGTAGTCACTGCTGCTCAGATCGCTGCTGGACGGCCTGATGCTGGTTCGGCCGCCGTGCGCCATGCCGCCTCACTGGCCGTCCTGGTGGTGTGCCTGCCAGCCGAGCTCTGTGCACGAGACGATGCGCTC
>DPMS01000868.1 GCA_003541285.1 Actinomycetota bacterium | reverse complement strand
TGGTCGGGATGTAGGCCGAGATGTCGTTGGCCTTGGTCTCGATGATCGGCAGGCCGGTCAGGGAACCCCCGCCCATGTCCTTCGAGAGCTTCGCGCACCGCTCCAGCAGCCGCGAATGCAGGTAGAAGACATCGCCCGGGTAGGCCTCGCGGCCAGGCGGCCTGCGCAGCAGCAGGGAGATGGCCCGGTAGGCCTCGGCCTGCTTGGACAGGTCATCGAAGATGATCAGCACGTGCTGGCCGGCGTACATCCAGTGCTGGCCGATCGCGGACCCGGTGTAGGGGGCGATGTACTTGAAGCCTGCCGGGTCGGAGGCGGGGGCGGCGACGATGGCCGTGTACTCCATCGCCCCGGCGTCCTCCAGCGCCTGCCGGACCTGCGCGGTGGTGGACCCCTTCTGGCCGACCGCCNNGCCTTGATGCCGGTCTGCAGCGGCTGGTTCACCTTGCTGCGCTGCACCACCGAGGGCGCCTGGAGTTCCAGTGCCCGCAGGACGGTGCCCTCGATCTCTCCCTTGCCGTCGCGCGGCACGCCGAGCGGGTCCACGACCCGGCCGAGGAAACCGTCGCCGACCGGCACCGACAGCACCTCGCCGGTCCGGCGGACCTGCTGGCCCTCCTCGATCTTGCTGAAGTCGCCGAGGATGACCACGCCGATCTCGCGGACGTCCAGGTTCAGCGCGAGGCCACGGATCCCGCCCTCGAACTCCAGCAGTTCGTTCGCCATCGCCGACGGCAGGCCCTCCACCCGGGCGATGCCATCGCCGCATTCGGCGACGGTGCCGACCTCCTGCCTGGAAGCGGCGTCCGGCTCATACGCCTGGACGAAGCTCGCCAGCGCCTCCCGGATCTCGTCGGGCCGGATTGTCAGCTCCGCCATGGTCCTTCAGTCCTTCTCGTCGCGATGCTCGTGGTCTGGGTGTCGGTTACCGCTGGGTTCCGGGCTGGGCCGCGCCGCCCCTGGGCGCGGCCGTGGCCCGCCATCAGGCCGCCAGCCGGCGTCGTAGCTGCGCGAGACGGCTCCCTACGCTCCCGTCAATGAACTCATCCCCGATCTGGACGGACATACCACCCACGATCGCCGGATCGATGACGACATTGAGGTGAACATCCCGGCCGTAGGTGGCTGACAGCGCCGCGGTCAGCCGCTCCCGCTGGTCTCCGGTGAGCCCGGTGGCGACGCGCACCAGGGCGATCAGGCGCTGGCGCCAGCTGGCGGCCAGCCGCGCGAACTCCTCCAGGCTCGCGTCCAGGCTACGGCCTCGCGGGTGCACCGCCGCCTGTGTGATCAGGCGCAGCGCCGTCGGCGTCACCTTGCCCGCCAGCAGTGCCTCCAGCAGCGCGCGCTTGCGCTGCGCCGTCAGCAGCGGGTTGGACAGCGCCGAACGCAGTTCCGGCTCGCCGCTGACGATCCGGCCGAACCTGAACAGCTCATCCTCCAGGTCGTCCAGATGACCCTCGGCCTCCGCCGCGGCCGAGGTGGCCAGCACGGCGAGCTGCTCTGCCGTGTCCGGCAGATCCCTGGGCGCCGACCAGCGAAGGCTCGCCAGCGCGACGGCCAGGTCGAGGGTGGCACGGGAGATACGCCCGCCGAGCAGCCCGCGGACCAGGCCCGCCCGGGCATTCACCGGGGTGGTCGGGTCGGCCAGCGCGCGCCGCAGGCCAGGCTCGCCGTCCAGCAGCGCGGCCACGGCAAACAGTTCGTCGCCGATCGTGGCCGCCGCGGACGCGTCGGCCACGGCGGCCACCAGCCGCTCGTGCGCCTCCGCCAGCGAGGCCCGGCTAGCGCCCTGCATGGTGGCTCCTCTCGCAGGCGGCGATCACCGGCTGGCGCTCTCGGGCTGGGTTTCCAGTTCGGCGAGGAAGCGCTCCACGGTGCGGCGCTGGCGGGCCTCGTCAGCCAGCGACTCGCCCACCACCCGGCTGGCCAGATCCACCGCCAGCGTCCCGACCTCGGACTTGAGTGCCTGGAGCGCCTGGGTACGGTCGGCCTCGGTCTGCGCGTGTGCCGCATCGATGAGCCGCCGGGCCTCGGCGCTCGCCTGCTCGCGCATCTCCGCGATGATCTGCGCTCCCTGCTCCCGTGCCTCCTCACGCAGCCGGGCGGCCTCGTGCCTGGCCTCGGCCAGCTGCGCCCGGTAGGCCTCCAGTGTGCGACCCGCCTCGGCCTGGGCCTCCTCGGCCCGCTGCAGCCCGCCCTCGATCTTGTCGGTCCGCTCCTCCAGCATCTTGCTGAACCGCGGCACCAGCACCTTGGCGAGAACGCCGAAGATGAGGAAGAACGCGAACGCCCCGAGAATCAACTCGGTGAGGTTGGGGACGAGCGGGTTCTGCGTCCCGCTCTGCGCCAGATGAATCATGGCCTTGACCTTCCCCTGCCCCGCGGCTACTTGATGAAGAACGGAACCGCGATGCCGATCAGCGCAAGCGCCTCGGCGAGCGTGAAACCGATCCACATATAGGTTGTGATCATGCCCGCCGCCTCAGGCTGGCGGGCCATGGCCTGGATCGCGTTCCCGAACACCAGGCCGATGCCGATGCCGGGACCGATGGCCGCCAGGCCGTAGGTGAGTGCGCCAAGGTTGATGATGTGGCTGTAATAGGGGTTGGCTGGCGTGCCCGGCGCTCCCGCCGCGATGTAGACCAGCTGATGCACCAGGTGATGCATTTGTCAGTTTCCCTTTCTCTGGCCCGGCGCTTATTAACGCCGGGTCTGGCTTATGGGCCGATCAGTGCGCGGACTGCAGCGAATCCGATATGTAGAAGGCCGCCAGCGTCGCGAAGATGAAGGCCTGCAGGAACGTGACCAGCACCTCGAGCAGGGTCACCAGCAGGTACACGGCCAGTGAGGTCGCCGAGTACAGCAGGCCGATGGACAGGGTGAACAGGTACCAGGTGCCGAGCCCGAACACCAGCAGCAGCACGTGACCCGCAAGCATGTTGGCCATCAACCGGACCGACAGGGTGAAGGGCCGGATGATGATGTTGGACAGCAGCTCGATCGGGCTGAGCAGCGGCAGGATCCACCACGGCGCCCCCTTCGGGACGGCCATGTTCCGGAAGTAGCCGATCGGCCCCTGGTGCCGCATCCCGATCGCGAGGTAGGTGACCCAGACGATGATCGTGAGCCCGAACGGGAAGGCATACTTCGAGGTCACCGGGAACATGACGCCCGGGATGATCTCGAAGATGTTCATGATCCAGATGAAGAAGAACAGCGACATGATGAACGGCAGGTACCGGTCGCCCTTCTTCCCGAGCTGCGGCCGCAGGATCTGGTCGCGCACGAACAGGATGGCCATCTCGCCGACGTTCTGGATGCCGCGGGGCACGAGCTTCGGCCTGCGGAACGCCAGCCAGAAGAAGGTCAGCACGGCCGCCGCGGCCACCAGCATGTACAGGATCGGCTTGGTGAACTGGAAGGACCCGATCGTGATGATCGGCCGGAAGAAGAAGTCGCTGATCGACGGCGCCGGGTAACCGCAGCCGCCGAAGATGTGGGCGTTCGCCTCGGTGCAGTTCTGCGCGACCACCATGACGTCACTCACGCCGTGCTCCTCGGTGCCAGGTGCCAGGACCGCGGTACGGCCTGGCGTTCGGGGGTCAGCGCGAGCGGAACCGCAGGATCACGAGGGCGGTCCCGAAGCCCAGCCCGGCGATCATGCCGATCGGGAACAGCACCCCGAGGTGAGTCCACCGCCCGATCAGCCAGCCAATCGCCCCGTACAGCGCCATCCCGGCGATCTGGTAGCTGAGCGCGCTCCACCCGGTGCCCGGCCCGTCCGGAGGCGGCCCCGGATGGCCGTGACTGGCGGGACCGCGATCCGCCTGCTCGCCACCCCGGGGGCCGGACTCGGTCATCGCGGTGCGCATCCGTCATGGCGCCGCTGCCCATGGACCGCGGTCCGCCGTCCAGGAATCGGGGGTATGCCACAGGTCACCGGTCCCGGTCCGGTTCGACGTAGAGGGACTTCAGCCGCATCGACCACCCGACCTGCGCAGCGGTGTAAGCAAGCACGCACACGATCGCCGTCAGGCCGAACAGCCTGTCGTCGAAGGCCGTCGAGTTCTGGAACCTGCCGACCAGGAAGAGCAGCACGACGATCTTGACCAGGTAGGTCAGCCCGGCGGCTGCCATCGCGGCCTGCTGGCTGCGCCGGGACGCGAGCCCCACTGCCAGCATGGAAAGGCCGAAGAACACGGCCACCAGCACCACCGCGAGCACGCTGCCGATCGCTCCGTTGCTGCCGGCCACGGCCGCGCTCACGGCGATCATTATCAGGGCGGCGGGTGCCGTGACCATGGCTGATCGCCGCAGCACGACGGCGTAGCTGCCCAGCATCTAATTCGCTCCGAGGGGCTCGGCTGTGGGTCGGGTGGATGGCTGGCTCCCCAGACCATCCCGCAGCGACGGAGACTGAACCCGGCTGCCACGGCGACAGCGGCGGCCACTGCGCGCCGCTGCGTTCGCAAAACCTATCACGGACCCCTCACTCGTCTTCGAGTGGCTGCTCGTGAAAGATATCACAAGCTCTCCGGCGTTGGCCTCACCAGGTCACCGAACGTGACGAATGCAACCCCTGTGACTGGTCGCGCTAGGGAACGACGTTGCCCGACGCTCTGGCCGCTGGCTTGCGGACCGCCGGGCCAGGCGGTCCAGGCGGTCCAGGCGGTCCA
>DPMS01000522.1 GCA_003541285.1 Actinomycetota bacterium | reverse complement strand
CAGCAGGACGGTAAGCCCGGCCCAGGGAGCGATAGTGATCCCCAGCGTGAGCAGTGTGGCGAAGAGCAGGGCTGGCAGGCGGGGACGCGCGATCTGCCAGGCTTCGCCGGCGGTGATCCGGTGACCGAGCACGCTGCGGCCAATGACGGCTGTCAGCAGGCCGGTCAGGATGATCCGGACGACAAAGGCGAGGAGGACGGACACGGCCACGGTGGGCAGTAGCACGGTGAGCATGTAGTTAATGAAATGGAGCGCCAGGTGGGATGACTGCGCCGGGCTCAGGGTCTGACCCGGGCGCGGCAGGTTCAGCGAGCCCACGTTACTGGCGTTGGCCAGGACGATCTCGAGCCCGGTGGTGATGATCGTGGAAATCGTGAGCACGATGGCCGCGATGCCGAGGGTCGCTTTCGGGTTCCGGCGGATGGAGGTGAACGCGCCGTCCAGGATCTCGCCGACCGCAATCGGGCGCAGCGGGATCACGCCCGGCTTGGGGGCCTGCGGTGGTGGGGGTGCCCACGCGCCTGGCGGAGGACCGTAGCCCGCTCCGGGCGGGGAGCCGTAGCCGCTTCCGGGAAGACGCCCATAGCCGGTGCCGGGGGCTTGGCCGTAACCGGGCTGGCCGTAACCGGGCTGGCCGGCTGGCGGGGACCACGGCTGGCCCGGACCCTGCCCCGGACCCTGGTCCCCGGCTTCCGCCGCGCCCCACGACGGAGTGTCTGTCATGTTTCTCCTTACCGGCCCGGCCCTCACCACATACCAGGATGGTCCCGTCGCTGGCGCCCATACTTGCATGAAGCACAAGAACGATGAAGGCGGCCTGCGGAAGGAAACCTCGCTGGTCCCCGCTCTGCCGCCCGCTCACCGTTCCACCTCGACGTCCCCGCCCGCCAGCCCGGCACCGGCTCCCGGCCGGTGAATTCGACCGCTGGGCACTCGTGACGCACACTCAGGGTGTGGACACCTGGGCGCTCCAGTGGCTTGACCCCCCGGCCGGGCCGGCGATCGTCCTGCTCGACCAGACCCGGCTGCCGGCCGAGGAGTCCTATCTCATGTGCCGGGATGTCGCCGAGCTTGATGATGCGATCCGGCGGCTGGTGGTGCGCGGAGCGCCGCTGCTGGGACTGGCCGGGGCGTTCGGCGTCGCGCTGGCCGCCTACCGGGGCGAGGACGTGGCGGAGGCGGCCGCGGTGCTCAGCCGTGCCCGCCCGACCGCGGTGAACTTGGGCTGGGGGGCTGGCCGGGCCCTGGCTGCATACCGGGCTGCCGTCCGGGCCGGCCCAGATCAGAACCAGGACGCCGAACGACCCGGGGCGCGGGCCGCCCTGGCCGAAGCCTGGTCGATTGCGGAGCAGGACGCCGCGGCGAGCGCGGCCATCGCGGCGCACGGCCTGGATCTTGTTCCGGCCAGGGCCAGGATCCTGACCCACTGCAATACCGGCGCCCTGGTGTCGGCGGGTGAGGGGACGGCGTTCGCGATCATCCTCGCCGCGCACCGGGCCGGCCGGCTGGCGCGGCTGTGGGTGGACGAGACCCGGCCATTGCTGCAGGGGGCCCGGCTGACCGCGTTCGAGGCCGGGCGGGCCGGCCTGCCTTATGCCGTGCTGGCCGATGGCGCCGCGGCGTCGCTGATGGCGGCCGGTGAGGTGGACCTGGTGCTGACCGGCGCCGACCGCGTTGCCGCCGACGGCAGCGTCGCCAACAAGGTGGGCACCTATGGTCTGGCCGTGCTGGCCCGCCATCACGGTGTGCCGTTCGTGGTGGCTGCACCGATGTCCACGATCGACCTGGCAGCCGCGGAAGGTGGCGCCATCGTGGTCGAGCACCGGGACGCGGCGGAGGTCACTTCCTTCGCCGGCCTGGCCGTGGCGCCGGCCGGCAGCGCCGCCTACAACCCCGCCTTCGACGTCACCCCGGCCGCTCTCATAACCGCCCTGGTGACCGAGCGCGGGGTGGCACGGCCGGTCAATGCGGGTACGCTGCATCGTCTGGATGTTTGCCAGCCCGCGCGAGCGGCTGCCCCTGCTGATGTTTGTCTGGAACGATGAGGCTTATGAAAGGACGCGTGCTAGTCGTCGACGACGACGCTGCCCTCTCCGAGATGCTGGGCATCATGCTTCGCGGTGAGGGTTTCGAGCCCACGTTCGTGGCCGACGGGGATCACGCCATGCTGGCGTTCCGCGAAACCCACCCGGACCTTGTGCTGCTTGATCTGATGCTGCCTGGTGTGGACGGTATTGACGTCTGCCGCCAGATCCGCACCGAATCCGGCGTGCCGATCGTCATGCTCACCGCGAAGAGCGACACCGTCGACGTGGTCCTCGGGCTGGAATCCGGCGCCGATGACTACATCGTGAAGCCGTTCAAATCAAAGGAACTGATTGCGCGTGTGCGCGCCCGGCTGCGCCGCACCGACGATCCGGCACCGGAGATGCTTCAGATCGTCGACGTCACCATCGATGTAGCGGGTCATTCCGTGAAGCGCGGCGGGGAGCAGGTGAACCTCACCCCGCTGGAATTCGATCTGCTGGTGGCGCTGGCGCGCAAGCCGCGGCAGGTGTTCACCCGCGAGGTGCTGCTTGAGCAGGTGTGGGGCTACCGGCATGCCGCCGACACGCGGCTGGTCAACGTCCATGTGCAGCGGCTCCGCGCCAAGATCGAGAAAGATCCCGAGCACCCGGAGATCGTGGTGACCGTGCGGGGTGTCGGGTACAAGGCGGGGCCGGCCTGAGGCCGCCCGTTTGCCGGATGAGCGGCAATGCAGGGAAGAGCGGTACAGCGAAGAAGGGTGATGAGGGGGGCACACGGTAGCGGGCCGGCCGGAGGCGGGGCGCACGCTGGGGCGAGCGCCCTTGCTCCTGACGCCGATGCCATCAGCCCGGCGGAAGTCGCGGCCGGGGCGACGCCGGCCGGCCGTGGCCTGACCATCTTCCGCGGGCTGCCCACGGCCGGCACCGGCGGGTTGCTGGCGGGGGCACCTGCCCGCCTGGGCCGCCGGCTGCCACTGCCAGCGCGCCGTGTGCTCAGGTCTGGACGCGGCCACGTGCGGGCGGTGGCCGGTCAGCTGCGCCGCCGCTGGCACCGGTCGCTCCAGTTGCGCGTCATCGGCACCACGCTGGTGATCTCGGTCGTGGTCGTCGCCATCCTCGGCCTCTTCCTGGTCCAGCAGATCGTCAGTGGCCTGCTGGCGAACGAGCGGAAGGCGGCGACGACCCAGACCTCGGCTGGCCAGGCGATCGCCCAGGCCCGGCCGGACATGCAGGGACCGCACGGAGGCGGGCTGGCTGCTCTGATCTCCCTGGCCAACACTCTGCAGGCGGGCAGCGGGCCTGGTGACATCTATGACGTCGTGATCTTGCAGGAGCACACGAATTCCGGTCTGGGCGGCGTTGTCGGCAACCAGGCGCTGATGCCGAGTATCCCCCGGCTGCTCAGTGACGCGGTCACGGCGGAGCAGCGCCGCGGACTGTCTGACCGGCTCTACTCCGCACCGACCAGGCTGATCCGCGCGAACGGCGAACCCGGCGACCCGGCGCTCGCGGTCGGCGTTCCCATCTCCAGTCATGACCAGCTGTACTACCTGTTCCCGCTGACTCCGCAGCAGCAGGCGCTCCGGCTCATCCAGACCACGCTGCTAGGTGCCGGGGTCGCGCTCGTGGTGCTGCTGGCCGTCATCGTTTCGCTGGTCACCCGCTGGGTGGTGGTCCCCATCCGGCAGGCGGCACAGGCGGCGAGCAGGCTGTCGGCAGGACAGCTGGATGAGCGCATGCCCACGCGGGGGACCGACGACCTGGCGGCGCTGTCGA
>DPMS01000873.1 GCA_003541285.1 Actinomycetota bacterium | reverse complement strand
TGCGCCCCCGCCGCAGGCATCGCCGCCAGCGGGTCCGCCACCAGCTGCGACACGTCGTTCGCTGTCACCGCCTTCACCGCGCTGTCCCGCGTGTACCCGGCGTTCCGCAGTGTCAGCAGCGCCTGCGCCCGGATCAGCGACTCCTGCGCCCGCTCCTGCTCACCCTCCTGCAGGGCCGCGATATCCGCCGTGTCATACCACAGCCGGATCCCCGACGGCGGCAGGCCCGGCACCAGCTTCCGCAGCGCCCCGCATACGCTGCGCCACTCCGGGCGCATCGTCAGGTCCGCGAACCGGCGCACCACCTCCTGATACGAGCGGCCCGCACCCTTCAGCGACTCCAGCCCCACCAGGATCCCCGGCACCCCCGCCGCCGACAGGATCCGCTCCGCACCCGCCGTCTGCACCACGTCGAAATTCATCTGCGACAGGCTGTTGCCGATCACCGTGGCGTCGGCGCCCTGGTCGAGGACCAGCGTTTTGAATGCGTTCGCCGTGCCGCCGTACCGGGCGGCCACCCGCTCCCGGATCGCGTCCACCGTCCCCGGGTGCAGCCGCTGGGAATACTTGATCAGCAGATTCGGCGACGCCGCGTTGCTCAGGTACTGCTGCTTGTAGGTGGTCATCCCGGAGTCGGCGTCCACCTCACGCATCACCGGCGTCAACCACGACATGCCCCTGAAATTCGCCTCCGGATCCGGCATCGGCGCCCAGTGCGCCACCTCCTCCACCGGCGCCGTCATCGGCGGCCCGAACTGCGACTGCGCGGCCCGCGGCGGCTCGAAATGAAACCCCACCTTCTGCCGGTACCAGCCGCCACCGGGCACATCCACGATCTCGCTGATGATCGTCACCCAGTCCGGCCGCCACCGCACCAGGCGCCCCTCACCCGGCGGCGCCCACACATACCCGTTCCCCGCCAGGCCCGCGTCCTGCTCCATCCGCGACAGCAGGTCACCCTCATCCGCGTCCGGCCACGGATGCTGCAGAAGGTTCAGCCGCTGGTCGGTGAACATCTTCTTGTCAGCGACCGACTGCAACGTGAACCGCGCCTCGGAGAACAGCGCGATCCGGGCAGCCATCGCGCTGAACACCACCGTGTTCGACCCGTTCGCATGATTCGCGTGGCTGGCGATCTGCGGGAGAATCTTCTCCGCGTTAGGGGACTGGTACGTCTCCAGCAGCACCGCCGCGCCGGACGCCTGGCCCTCCCAGAACGTGCCCCCGTAACGGGACAGCATCCGGTCGATCAGGCGGGTCACGGCGCCGCCCGGAACCGCGCCAGGACCGCCTCATGCGAAACCACGCCATCCACCTGCGGCATCCTCTGGCCGTCATCCCGGTACAGTGCCAGCCACACCCCGAGCACACTGTCCGCGATCACTGCCAGGCCCACCGCCCACCGGGCGATCAGCGCCGCACCGAGAATCACACCCGCCAGCGAGCACACCAGCAGCGCCACCTGACGGCCCACCGGCGTCATGCGCCGCACCCACGCCAGCACCGACTCCGCGCCACCAGCCACAGCCGCCAGCACAAAGCCGCGCCGCGCATGCACACCAGCGGCCACGCAACCTCCCCTAGAGTGACTGAATGACGTCATTCACCGAGCCGGATTGGCTGCCGGAGCCAATGCCCGTGCTGTGGCAGAAGTGGGTTAACTTCGCCGTCCACTGCGGTATGGCGCGCGATGAAGCTGAAAAGCTAGCCACGGATCGCCCTGACTGGATTCTGGGTTGGGTGGAGGCTGGCCTCCGTCGCATACGTCTGTACCGCTAGATCTCGTACACGCCCGGGGTGGACATCTCCTCCCAGCGCACAAACCCCCACACTCCACCGGTCGCAGCCACCAGCGGCGACTGATCCACCTCCACCCGCGGCTCCCACGCCTTCGCGCCGGCCAGGGACCGCTGCTGCCCCGCCCGCACTGCCGCCGTCAGCGGCGGCTGATCCAGATGCTCCAGGCCCCCGTCATTCACCAGGTCCAGGAACTCGGCGTGCGCCACCACCACATCCTCAACCGACATCTCCGTGACCACGATCCCCGCCTCAGCCAGCGGCTTCACCAGCGTCGCCGACTGCGACTTCGCGTTCACCACCACCGCCACCGGGCCATGCTCCATGTACAGCTCACCCAGCCGCTTCACCACACCAGCCGGGTGCGCGTACCACACCAGGTCCACCACAACCAGCCCCGAGGCGCCACGGCCAGCCGCCACAACCGAAGAATGCTGGCGGTCCTCGCTGATCGCCGCACCGAACGCCACCTCACCGCTCACAGCCGCGCCTGCGGGTTAGCCGCCGCACCCCATGCATCCTGCCCGATCACCTGCCAGCCAGGCTTCGCCACCTCCGGCCACTGGCACCCGTACGCCCGCCGGAACTCCGCGAAATCCATCAGGTCCAGATCCGCCCTCACCGTCTCCTCGGTGACCGTCAGCCCCAGCGCCGGCATCCGCCGCCGCCACGTCACCGGATCCGCCGGATCCTCATCATCAGCGAACGAATAGCCCACATAGCAGCCCGTATCCGTCAGGCCCATCTCCGCGCGGGCACGGCCGTCCTCCACCTTCCCGCGGAAGTAGGTGCTCTTGCCCGTCCCCGCCGCCGACACGATCCACAGCTGCGCGTCCCGGGTCATCATCGCCGGGCGCATCGCCTGCTCGATGTGGTCATCGGTTTGCGCCCACGCCTCATCGATCACGCCCAGGTCCAGCGAATCACCGTGGCCGGACGTCTCCGTGCCGGACACCAGGCCCAGCATCGACCCGTTGGAGAACACCAGCGCCTCACTGCCCGACCCCCTGCGCGGGCGCACGTACGGCCGCAGCTTGCTCCGCTCAATCCGCGGCCACCACGAATCCAGCAGCCGTTTGCGCGCATCCAGCCGGGTCTGCGCCGTGTAGGCGATCTGCGTCCCCGCCCGCCGCAGCGCCCTGGCCACCATCATCGACAGCAGGTCCACCGTCTTGCCCTGCTGCCGCATCACCTCCAGCACCACCTGGCGGTAGGCGAACCGGCCATCCGGCAGCAGCTCGGTCGCCAGCGCGTTCAGGTCATGCTGCCACGGCATCAGGCCCGGGCCGAGCGGCGTCTCAAACCCGAGCAGCACCGCAGTCCTGCCGATCGCCCCGGCCAGGTTCGGGCGCCCCGGCGTGGCCGGCGTCGCGAACCTAGGTGCCGGCGAACTCCGCGAAGAGGGCCGCAAGCTCACCATCCACGGCATCCTTGGGCACCATCAGCGCCTGCAGGGTCATCCGCAGCTCACGGGCCAGCTGTGCGTTCCCAGGATCGGCGCGGTACGCCCCGGTGAGCATCCCCGCCAGGTCCCGCAGCGCCGCCACGGGATCACCCACTGGCTGGATAGCACCATCCGGCACCGAGAACGGCCCGGTCTTCCCGGACTCAGGGCAGGTGCTGCGGCACAGGCTATGGTTGCCCGCCTTGTGCATCTTCGACCGCCGCTGCCGCAGCGCACCCGAGTCAGCCACAGATCAGTCCTCAGCCAGGGGTTGTTACTCGAAGGATGGTCACCGTCTGTAGCGATGGTGGCCATCCTGACGTCACCGCCCGGTGACGATCTTGAGACGCGTGGCTGCGGCAGTCGTGATCTGGGCGTCCCGGCGACGGCGATCCCGGCCGAGCCCGTGACCTGCGCAAACGTGACCATCCAGCGATGGCCGCTGCGGCGGATGGTGGAGGGCCAGCGATGGTCACCGGGCGCATGGTCAGCGTGCCATGGTCACGCCGCGCGCGGGCCGTCCATCCCGGATGGATGCCGTTCCATCCCGGATGGTGGGCCTCCCGAATCCGCTGGCCCCATCGCGGTGGTCATTATGTCAAGTTCGCCGGGGCGGGGTGGTCGTGCCATGGTCAGCGCCGCGCGCCGCCCATCCTTGCCGAAGGCG
>DPMS01000843.1 GCA_003541285.1 Actinomycetota bacterium | reverse complement strand
GCCGTCCCCGGCGCTCCCGGCCGGCCCGGGCTTACCCGAGGGGTGGCCGCTGGCCTGGGACGGGCCGCCGGCCTGGGACGGGGCGCCGGCCTGGGACGGGGCGCCGGTAGCGGAGGGGCGTTCGGCTGGGCCGGCGGTCACCGGCTGTGACCGGACATGGGTCTCCTGGACCCAGCCGCCGGCTGGTGATCGCCGCAGGCGCAGCGTGAAGCTGCTCGTTTCCAGGGTGAGCTCCCTGTACGGGAGCGAGTCGAGCAGGCTGAGAATGTCCTGCACATCCTCGTTGCTCAGGTTCACCGGGACGTCCCGCCCGGCACGCCAAGCCGCTCAAGCACGTGGTCGAACGCGCGGGCCTTGGGCGCCGCGACGGGTGTGGCCGGCCGGTGCGACCACACGGTCTCCGGGCGGCTCTGCAGCAGGACGATGCCCAGGCCGGCCCCGGTGCCGGTGATCGCCCACTCGATGTCCTGGGGGCTGCCGTAGTGCTCACTGACGCGGTGGCCCAGGTCGGCCAGTGCAAGGACCTCTGTGTCCGTCAGGCAGGGCACCTCGCGCAGTTCCGGCGGCACATCCCGCAGGCACACCCCGCCTCCCGCGGCGTCCCGCTGATGATGGCGCAGTTTCGAGGCCACCGTCCGCTTGACGATCTCCCCGGTCACCTTGCTCACCACGTAGCTGTCCGGGGTCACGTCCCCGCTGACGAGTGCCGATCCCAGGCCCCAGCTTGCCTCGACCACGGTGACCGAGGTGTCCCCGGTCACCGGGCTGCGCGTGAACAGCACCCCCGCGCAGCGGGGATCCACCATGACCTGGACCACCACGCCCATGGCCAGGCCATGCTCGGGCACATTCTGGTGCCGCCGGTAGGTCACGGACTCGACGCTGTACAGGCTCGCCCAGCAGCGGCGCACATGGCCAGCGACGGCGTCCTCTCCCTGCACCCACAGGTAGGTGTCCTGGAGCCCAGCGAAACTGGCCGATTCGCTGTCCTCACTGGTCGCGCTGGACCGCACCGCGACCGGGGCACCGGCCGGCTCCTGGCCCGGCAGCGCGCGGTAACAGGCTGCTATCGCCTCCCGCACACCAGCGGGCAGTGGCGCGGCCAGGATGCGCTCGCGCACCCGCGTGGTCACCTCGGCGATGCCGGCCGCATCCGCCGGGTCCAGCCGCCCGACCCGCCTGCCGATGGCGCCGTCCGGGTCGAGCGCCTGCATCGCGTGCTCGTACGCATCGGTCGTGACCACGAAGCCTGGTGGCACTGGGATGCCGGCCGCGGTCAGTTCGCCAAGGGTGGCAGCCTTGCCGCCCACGGCCGGCCGGTCACTGCCGCGCAGTGCGGTAAGCGGCCGGGCGAGGTGGGGGAGTGTCACCATGGAACCCGGTCAGTCGAGGATGGTGACGACACCGCGGTCGCCATCGACCCGCACCCGCTGCCCGGTCCTGATCCGCTTGGTGGCCTGGCCGGTCCCGACCACCGCCGGCATGCCGTACTCGCGCGCGACGATCGCGGCGTGCGACATGGTGCCGCCGATGTCGGAGACCGCGGCCTTGATCTTGCCGAACACCGGCCCCCAGCTCGGGGCCGTGACCGGGCAGACGAGGATCTCGCCGTCGCGGATCTGGCCGATCTCGTTGACGTCCCGCAGCACCCGGGCGGTTCCTTCCACGATGCCCGACGACGCGGCGTAGCCGCGCACCTCCTTCTCGTCCCCCGCGGCATCCTGGCTGTACCAGGACTCGATGGTGTCCTGGGTGATGCCCCAGAGCATCTGCACGGCGGGGTCGTTGAGCGCCTCCGGCACAGGCCCGAGCGCTGGTGGCGGCGACCAGTCACGCAGGGCGTTCAGCATCTGCTTCCGCTCTTCGATGATGGGCCGCAGATGCGCGGCGCCGAGTGGCTCGCCGCCCGAGGCCCAGGCCAGCATCACGTCGGCCAGCGCCTGGTCGATCTCGTTGTGGTGGAGGTGGAAGACGTCATCGGCCTCTTCGAGCACGCCCTTGCTGGTGAGCAGTTCGCCGAACGCCCGGATCTTCTGGAAGAAGCGGGTGGTGAACCAGTGCTCGCAGTAGAACTTGTGGTCCTCCACGTACGGGAAGACCAGCCGGCACACCCCGAGCATCTGGTCGAACGCCCCGCGGTCCTCCTCGGTGGCCAGCAGCGCGCGGTACTCGGTGGCGATGCGTTCCCGCTCGGCCCGCAGCTTGGCGGTGGGCCGCTCCAGCGTCTCGCCGGCGCTGACCTGGCGGACGTAGCGGGTCAGGGCCGCGAACGGGACCGCGAGGTTCTCGTTCCAGCTCCGGTGGTGGTGGTAGAAGCCATCGCCGGTTGACACGTGGAACCACGGAAGGCGGACGGCCTCGAAGGCTGCGAGCCAGTCGCGCCCAGGCTCGCCGCGTTCTGCAAGAGAGGCGAGTACCGCGTCCGGATCGCAGCCCTCCGGGAACTCATCGGCCAGCCCGGTCTCGGCCGCCAGCCGCGCGAGGCGCTTCAGTTCGTCGTCGGGCCGGTACATGATCACGTCGATGCCGGCCACCATCCGGGCCACGGTCTGCTCGCTGATCTCGGGGAACGCGTTCTTGCAGAACTCGAAGAACACCACATAGGCGCCGTAGCCGAGCATGAGGAACTCGGTGTGGTGGTGCCACATCTTGGAGTACAGATCCAGGCACCGGTGGAAGTTCTCCCGCACGTAGTGGTTCTGGGCCACGCCCTTCGACTCCATGACCACGGCCGGGTCCTCGAACTCGGGCAGCGAGGGCACGGTGATCGCCTCGATCTCGCTGATCAGGCCGGCGATGCGCTCCTTCCAGCCCTCGTAGAGGCGGTCCCAGTTCTGGTAGTAGTAGCCCGCCCGCTCGCTGAAGATCCCGGCCCGGCGGCCGATCTCGGCGGGGTCGGTGACCGGGATGGCGGTGATGTAGATGCGGCCGTTCACGATCCGGTGCTCGATGCCGAGCGT
>DPMS01000837.1 GCA_003541285.1 Actinomycetota bacterium | reverse complement strand
CACCGGCTCGTAGCTGCCGTCCATGGTCGAGCCCATCACCGCGACCACGCCGATGGTGTTCTCGTCGCACCGGGCTGCCGCCTGCGGCCCGGTCAGGTGAAGCCGGCCGGGCGCCATCGGCACCAGTCTCGGCTCCACCTGCCAGTACCGGCAGAACTTGTCCCAGCACACCTGCACGTTCGCGCCCATCACCAGATTGGGCTGGCCGGTCGCGCCGCCCGCCGCCCGCCTGCGTTCCCGCCAGCGCCACAGCAGCGCCATCCCGCCGAGCATGCACGCCTCGCTGGACCCGGTGGTCGAGCATCCAGTCGCCCCCGCCCCCTCCTGGGCATGCCAGAGATCGGCGAGGATGCTGACGCACCGGGACTCGATCTCCGCGGTCTGCGGGTACTCGTCCTTGTCGATCATGTTCTTGTCGAGGCACTCGGTCATCAGCTGCTGGGCCTGCGGCTCCATCCAGGTGGTGACGAAGGTGGCCAGGTTGAGGCGCGCATTCCCGTCCAGGATGAGCTCGTCCTTCACCACCTGCAGGGCCGTGTCCGGCAGCATCCCATGGACCGGGATGGCGTGCCGCGGCACCACCTCCTCCGCCTCCTGGACGTAGACCGGGTTGACCTCGACAGGCGGCTGGGCTGAGGACTCTGTCTTCTTGTGCAGTGGCATGGCGAGCTCCCCGTAATCACCAGTGATCTTCCGACCAGCATGCCACCGCCCATGACCTAGCGTGGGGGGATGCACCTTCCGGTCAACCCACCGGTCGCGCCGATGCTGGCCAAGCCGGTCAACCAGATTCCCGATGGCCCCTACAGCTTCGAGCCCAAGTGGGACGGGTTCCGCTCCATCATCTTCACCGACGGAGAGGAGGTGGAGATCGGCAGCCGCAACGAACGGCCGATGACCCGGTACTTCCCCGAACTGGCCGCCGCGGTCCAGGAGCAGTTCCCGCGGCGCTGCGTGATCGACGGGGAGATCGTGATTCCCGGCCCGGACGGCCAGCGGCTCGATTTCGAGGCACTCCTGCAGCGGATTCACCCGGCTGCCAGCCGGGTGAACCTGCTCGCCGTCCAGACGCCCGCCCATTTCGTCGCCTTCGACCTGCTCGCGCTGGACGACACCGACTACACCGGGCGGCCGTTTGAGGAGCGCCGGGCAGCCCTCCTGCGGGCACGGGCGGGCGCGGTGGCCCCGATCCACGTGACACCCGCCACCACCGACCACAGCCTGGCTCAGCAGTGGTTCGGCCAGTTCGAGGGCGCCGGGCTGGACGGGATCATCGCCAAGCCGCTCGCGGGCAGCTACGAGCCGGACAAGCGGGTCATGTTCAAGATCAAGCACGAGCGGACGGCCGATTGCGTGGTGGCCGGGTACCGGCCGCACAAAAGCAGTGCGGAGGCGATCGGCTCGCTCCTGCTCGGCCTGTACACCGGCACCGGGGACCTGGCCAGTGTCGGTGTCATCGGCGCGTTCCCGATGGCCCGCCGCCGGGAGCTGTTCACCGAACTGCAGCCTCTGGTCACCACCTTCGACCAGCATCCGTGGAACTGGGCGCAGCAGGAGGCGGGGACGCGCACCCCGCGGGAGGCTGAGACCAGCCGGTGGAATGCGGGCAAGGACCTGTCGTTCACCCCGCTGCGGCCGGAGCGGGTGGTCGAGGTCCGCTACGACCACATGGAGGGCCCACGGTTCCGGCACACCACCCAGTTCGTCCGGTGGCGGCCTGACCGTGATCCCCGCTCGTGCACCTATGCCCAGCTGGAGGAACCTGTCGGTTTCAGCCTGGCCGATGTCCTGTCCTCACCGGTGGGCTAGGCGGCGCCAGGAGCGGCCGGCGGGTTAACCGCCCGGGCGAAGGTAGCGGCACAGCAGATGCCCCTCCTCCGCCAGCACATGGGCCAGCGTGAACGGATGGCCGCCGGGCTCACCGGGAGCCGGCAGCGGAACCGGGCCCTGCACAATGCGGCCAGGGCCAGGCCCGGTGAGAAGCGGGCTGAGGGTCAGGCACAGCTCATCCAGCAGTCCGGCGCCAATGATCTGGTTCAGCAGGTGGGGACCCCCTTCGGTGAGCATCCGCTGGTAGCCCCGGCCTGCCAGGGCATCAACCGCTGCCGTCAGGTCGACGTCCCGCTCTCCGGCGACGATGACCTCGGCAGTTCTCGCTGCCGCAGCCCGCCGCCCGGCTGGCGCGGCCTCAGTTGTGATCACGATGGTGCGGGCATCGCCCGGCGCCTGTGCCAGCAACGGGCTCGCCAGGTCAAGGTCAAGCCCGCGGGTGAGCACGGCAATCGGCGCCGAAGCGGGCCGGCCTTCACGCAGCCACGCCCAGCGAACACCCTCCTTGCCCGGCCTGACCGGGCCGTAGCCCTCCACGCGGGCCGTGCCGGCGCCCACCACGATGACGTCGGCAAGCGCCCGCAGCAGGGCGAAGACCTGGCGGTCCGCCTCACCGGACAGGCCGCCGGAACGGCCCCGCACGGTGGCGGCCCCGTCCAGGCTCATCACCATGTTCGCACGTAGCCAGTGCGAACCCACTGCGCCCTGACCGGGATAGCGGTACCGGTCGGCGAGGCCGGCGTCGGTCAGGGCCGCCTCGTCCGGATAGATCTGCCGCACGGCCAGCAGTCAATCAGATCGCCACCAGTTGTGAGTAGCAGGATCGCGCGCGTGATCGATATCCAGAAGGAAGGTCTGGACCGGTCAGGAGGTAGCCAGGAGTCCGGGGTGCCGTTGCGGGCGGGCCAGCCGCTGGCACGTGCCGGGGGGGAGAGGAGTAGGCACGGTGCGGGTCGCCGCCCTTGTCCTTTGGTGCGCCAGTGCCTGCGTAGGCGTCTATCTGCTGGCGGCGTGGCTTTCCCATGGCGGACTGCGGCAGCAGGCCACCCGGGTCACGGTGTTCCCCGCCGGGCTCGTCTTCGCTCACCCGCTGCTCGCGCTGACCGGCCTCGCGCTGTGGATCGCCTATCTGCTGACCGGCGCAGCCGGTCTGGCCTGGACCGCCTTCGCCATGGTCTGCGCGACCGCGTTGCTCGGGTTCGTCATGTTCACCCGCTGGCTGGGTGACCGGACCGGGCGGCATACCCGTGGCCCCGAGCAGAACTTCCCGGTGGCCGCTGTCGCCCTGCATGTCGCGGTCGGGCTGGGCACTTTCATCCTGGTCCTGCTGGTAGCCGGGATCGCCAGCCGCGGCTGACCACGGCACCTGCCCGGCTGGCCCGGCCGGCCCGGCTAGCCCGCGGCTGCGATCCTGCGCAGCGCCATCATCGAGTGGCCGGGCAGCAGGATCTGCTCACCGGCCAGGTGCTGCGCCCCATCGTCCTTCTCGCCGGCCATCCCGGCCGCCGTGTCGATCGTGACCGCCCAGCACTGGCCGAACTTGGGCCCGGGCAGGGTGAAGGTGAGCGGCTCGTGGTGGGCGCTGAGCAGGATCAGGAATGAGTCGTCAGCAACCCGCTCGCCGCGCGGCCCTGGCTCGGTGATGGCGTCCCCGTTGAGGAACACCATCATGGCCCGTGCGTAGGCGGTGTTCCAGTCACCGTCGGTCATTTCCCGGCCGGATGGGGTGAGCCAGGCGATATCGGCCAGGCCGCCACCGTCGTCGGGGCGGCCGCGGAAGAAACGGCGGCGCCGGAACACCGGATGCTCCCGGCGCAGGGCGGCCAGGTCGTGGGTGAACTCCAGCAGTGCGGCCTGGCTGCCGGCCAGGTCCCAGTTCACCCAGGACACCTCGTTGTCCTGGCAGTACGCGTTGTTGTTGCCACCCTGTGTCCGGCCCATCTCGTCCCCGGCCAGCATCATCGGCACGCCCTGCGAGCAGAAGAGGGTGGCGAGGAAGTTGCGCCGCTGCCGGTCCCGTAGGCCGAGTATGGCCTCGTCCCCGGTTTCCCCTTCCGCGCCGCAGTTCCAGGACCGGTTGTCGTCGCTGCCGTCCGCGCCGTCCTCGCCGTTGGCCTCGTTGTGCTTGTGG
>DPMS01000025.1 GCA_003541285.1 Actinomycetota bacterium | reverse complement strand
GGGAATTCCCGGGAATTCCCGGTCCATCCAAGTGTCGAACGCGTAATGCATGAACAGATTAGCCAGGATTGGCGAGATCGGGGAACCCTGCGGGGTCCCCTTCTCCCGCGCCGCGATGGTTCCGTCCGGCATCTTCATCGGCGCGACAAGCCACCGGGAGATGTACAGCAGGACCCACCGCTCGCTAGTGTGGTGAGCTACCGCTTCCATCAGCAGGGAATGCGGCACGGAGTCGAAAAAGGCGCGGACATCAAGGTCCAGCACCCAGTCCTGCTTCCAGCACCGGCGACGGCAGGCGGCCAGCGCGTCATGGGCGCTCCGGCCCGGCCGGTAACCGTAGCTGTCGCGATGAAAAATCCGCTCCAGCCTGCCTTCCAGCAGCATCGCCGCCGCGGTCTGCGCCACCCGGTCGCCCGTATTGGGCACCCCGAGCAAACGCACACCTTCTCCATGATCCTTCGGTATCTCCACGCCCCGCACCGGCCCCGGGAAATAACTCCCCGAGGACATCCTGTTCCACAGCTTATACAGATTGTCCTTCAGCCGCTCTTCGAACAGGCCGATGCTGACCGCGTCCACGCCCGGCGCACCCTTATTGGCCCGGACCTTCTCCCACGCCTCATAAATGAGGCGCTTATCGATCTCAAACGGTTTCACTCCCGGCCCGGGGCTCTCCCTCGGCTCCTCTCCTTCCGGGTTGGCCTCAGCATGCCCCTGGTCCGCACGGCCCCTTCGCTCCAGCCCCATTACAGGACCTTCCTCACTACTACGGGCCGTCCCGTCCCTGTGCCCCGCATCGGTACTCTGCCGCTCGCGGTGTCCGCCGCTCGCGGTCCTCCCTCCCGCCACCAGGCCACGCTCACCCGGCCAGCGATATCGGGGCGACAGGTTCTCCTGTTCCATGCCAGCGCCCGCGACGAGCTCACGCCACCTCTACACCGGGCACCGCCAGGGCAGCAGGCAGGCAGCCCCCTGGCTGAGAGCACGCCCTCCGGGCGCGCCTTTGTCCCAGGAGTTCTGCGATCCCCTGGTTTTGATGCCATCGTTCCGCCTATCGATGCGTCAGCAGTGGTTCACTCACGTTCGTCTTCTCGCCGCACACCTGACCCGCTGTCAGCGGGCCTTTCCCCGCGACGCTCACCACCCCGGCTCTTAACCGGCGCAGCTCGCGGTGGTTTGGGCTCCCCGCCTGCACGGCGAACCCAGAGGGCCTACCTCCATCACTGGCACAGCACGGTTCGTGCCGGCGACCTTCTACATCGCCTTCACTCTCCTTTCAGGACACACCGCAGATCGGCGGATCAGGCGCGTTCTTCGTGGCTGCAGGCGGGCACGGGCTGTGATTCGCATGGGTCGCGGAGTCAGGAGTAGAGCTGGCCGGTGAGGTATTTCAGGCCGCTGTCGACCTGGATGGTGACCACGCGGTGGCCGGGGCCGAGCCGGCGGGCGATTTCCAGCGCGGCGGCGAGGTTGGCGCCGGTCGAGGGTCCGGAAAATATGCCCTCGGCGCGGGCGGCCTGGCGTGCCGTCTCGAACGCCTCAGCTTCGGGGATGGCGATGACTTCGTCGTAGTCGGCGGGGTGAAGCTGCGGTGGGCGGTGGCCGATGCCGCCGCCCTCGATGCGGTGGATCCCCGGTGGCCGACCCGACAGCACAGCCGATTCGGCGGGCTCGACGACGGCGCGGTGGAGTCCGGGCAATGCGGCAGCCAGCGCGCGACTGACGCCCAGGAAGCAGCCGGCGGTGCCGACATAGCTGCAGAACGCGCTGATCGGCGGCGGGCCGGGGAGCTGATCCAGCAGTTCCTCGCCGAGCCGGCGGTAGCCGTCCACCATGTCGGTGTTATTGAACTGGTCGGTGGCGAACGCGCCTGTCTCCGCGGTGATCTCGGCTGCCCGGCGCATCATCGATGGAATCAGCTCGGGCGTGATGCCGTCAGGACTCGGTATCAGCTCGACCTCGGCGCCGAACACCCGCATCGTGCGGATCTTCTCGTCCGCGAACGCGTCGGAAGACACGATCCGCAGCGGGTAGCCCTTCACCGCGCAGACGAACGCCAGGGACGAGCCGGTGCTTCCGCCGGTGTACTCGACGATCAGCTGGCCCGGCTGCAGGCGGCCATCGGCCTCAGCGGCCTCGATCATTGCCAGTGCCATCCGGTCCTTGTAGGAGCCGGTAGGGTTAGCCGCCTCCATCTTCACCCAGACCTCGGCGCACCTGTCATCGGCCAGCTGTGCCAGCCGGACCACGGGCGTACCGCCGATAGCCGAGATCCCGCTCGGACGGTCCACCCGAAACCTCCCGCCCACGCACGGCGCCGCCACCAGCAGCCTACGACCCCTGCCAGCGTCTTCCCAAGATCGGCAAGTGCGCCTCCCCCTGCAACCCGGGCCGCGCAGCCGAGCGTGGACGACACGTTCGTCTTGCCACCTTCGCAGTAGCCATGCTGTTGCTCGGTCCAGAACACCACGGGGCCAGCGATCAGCGACCCGCACAGTAAGCATGGTGGCCTGCGCTGAGTACCAGCACCTACTCATATCGACCGGTTCTGCGC
>DPMS01000577.1 GCA_003541285.1 Actinomycetota bacterium | reverse complement strand
CCTTGGCAGGGTCCGCGCAGAACTGCGCCGACCACTCGATCCCCGCCAGGTTGCGGACCATGAACCAGCCATGGTCATCTTGAAGCCACAAGGCACCGCCGTGATGGTCCTGATACGGCCCGGGCCCGTAGATCAGCCCCGTGGCCTGGCCCGCGATCTCGTTCATCTTCCGCCGCGCCGCCACGTACTCAGGGGAATCCTGGCGCGCCGGGTGATCGGGAACATCGACCGTCCACGGATGCGCCTCAGACTCTGTGTGAACAGGCTCGTTGCTGGTCATCGACTACCCCCAATGTCGGTCAAGGGCCACCGCTGGCACATCCAGTGCCCCGCGCAGCCCGGCCGGCTACGCGCTGCCTGCCCTCGCCATGCCGATATCGTGCCACCAAGCCCCGGCAACCACCAGGCCGCCTGTCTGCTCCGACAGAAAACGGCTCCATGGCCGCGCCGCACGCCCCCGGCCCGGCGCCTCGCCCTTGCGGGCGACCGCGATCAGGTTGGCAGCAGCCGGCGCATTGCGCGGGCCACGCTGCGCAGTGCCCGGTCGATGTCCGTGCCGAACGGGTTGTCTTGCACGAGATAGGTCCAGGTGGCGGAGGGCCGCTTCAGCCCGGCCGCGCTGAGATCGGCCCCGCCAGCGGTGATAGGCACGATCTCGAAGCTCTCGGCGGACCGCTCCTCGACCTGTCTGAGCAGGCCGGAAAAGACGCGGACCGCCTCCTGGTGGAATTCATCCAGCGGGCTGAGTCCACGCCCGAGCGCACGCAGGTGAATCCCTTCCCGGAGGTCGGCCAGGTAGCTGAGGTGATCCGCCCATCCCCGGTCCAGGTGCCACAGGGTGATCTGCCGCGCGGCGTCCACCAGCACCTCGTCGCTGGCGACAGCGCCCAGCGCGGCGTAGCGGTCCGGGCACCGGCGGGCGTGGGCACGCAGCGCCGCGTCGGTGCGCAGCACCCGGTCACGCTGCTCCAGCACGATCCGGCGCTGGATCTCGATGAGCTTGTTGTACCGCCAGGTGTTGCGGTGGATCTCCAGGCTGACGCCTTCGGCGACACGCTGGGCGTGGGCGAGCGTCTCATGCGCCCCGGCGTCCTGTGTGCTGCCGTCCCTGGCAGTTGTCGCTGGCGGCCTGGCGTCCGGCACGTACTCGGCGATGAGTTCGTCCTGCATGCTGGCGAAGAACACCGAGCTGCCCGGATCCCCCTGGCGCCCGGATCTCCCACGCAGCTGATGGTCGAGCCGGCTGCTGCCATGCCGGCCGGCGCCGATCACATGCAGCCCGCCGAGCGCGGCGATCTGGCCCTGGTCGCCCGCAGTGCCGCCGAGCCGGATATCGGTACCACGGCCCGCCATCTGGGTCGAGACCGTGATGGCGCCGCGGCTACCGGCTTCGGCCACGATCGCGGCTTCTTCCGCGTCGTTCTTGGCGTTGAGCACAACGCAGCTCAGCCCGGCGCGCCCGAGCCGGCCCGCGATCCGTTCGGATTCGGCGACATTCAGGGTGCCGATCAGGACGGGGCGCCCGGAGGCGTGTACCGCCACGACGTGGCCGGTGAGTGCCTTCTCCTTCTGCCGCGCAGTGGCATACAGCCGGTCCGGCTCGTCGACCCGCACGCACGGCCTGTTCGACGGGATCACCGCGATCTCCAGTCCGTAGAACTCACGGAGCTGTTCACCCACGGCCACGGCCGTGCCGGTCATGCCGCACACCGCCGGGTACCGCCCCACGAGGGACTGGATCGTGATGCTGTCCAGGATCTCGCCGTTCCGGCTGGCGCTCAGCCCTTCCTTCGCCTCAACTGCGGCATGTAGCCCGTCCGGCCAGCGCTGCAGCCGGGCAACCCGGCCGCGGGACGCATTGATGAGCTGGATCCTGCCGTCCCGCACGATGTATTCCACGTCGCGCCGGAGCAGCGCCTCCGCATGCAGGGCCACATTGACCCTGGTCAGCGTGGCGAGGTGCTGGTCGGTGTAAAGGTTGATCCCGCCGAGCGCCGCCTCAACGGCCCGTGTTCCCGCATCGGTCAGGTGGACGTTCCGCCGGTCGTCATCAATCAGGTAGTCCCGGCCTGGCCGCAGCCGGCGGACGACTTCCGCCATGTCCAGGCCCGCCTCCCCGCTGTCGGCGGCGCCCGCGAGCACCAGGGGGACGAGCGCCTCGTCGACCAGCACGGAGTCGGCCTCGTCGATCAGCGCCACGTCGGGCGCACCCGCGATTATCCCGGCCACGCTGGTCGCGAACCGGTCCCGCAGCACGTCGAAACCGAACTCACTCACCGCCCCATAGGTCACCTGGGCCGCGTAGGCGCGCCTGCGGCCGGCCGGCGTTGACGCCTGGCTGATCCACCCCACGGTCACCCCGAGCAGGTCATAGACCGGGCGCATCCACTCCGCGTCGCGGCGAGCCAGGTAGTCGTTGACCGACATGACGTGCACCGACCGGCCACGCAGCGCGTACCCGGCAGCGGCAAGCGCCCCGGACAGCGTCTTGCCCTCACCTGTCGCCATCTCCGCGACCTGCCCGGCCAGCATCGCGAGGGTGCCGAGAAGCTGCACATCGAAGGGACGCTCACCGAGGCCGCGCCGGGCCGCCTCCCGCCCCAGCGCGCAGATCCCGGCATCGCCGGTTTCCTCCCGGGCTGCTGCAGCTAGCTCGCTGTCGGCGAGGGCGGCCACGGCATGCTCGCGTTCGGCAATATCCGGCAGCAGCTCCAGGTACGGCCTGAGGCCGGCGGTCCCGGGCCGCCGCAGGAAACGCATCGCCCGGCCGCGCAGGCCGCTCAGCACAAGCCCATGCGCGCGTATGCGGGGAGCCGGGCCGGCAACACGCCCGGTCAACGTTTCGCCGGCACCGGAGGTTCCCGCTCCTGGCCCACGGAGGGCGGGGGAGTGGCCCTGGTGGCCGCGGTAGCACCCGCCAGGATCCTGGCGTTCGCCGAGAGGGCCTTCAGCCACACCAGGCACAGACCGGGCCGCGGAGAGGCTGTCAGCCAGCATCTCGATCACCCGCCCACTGGCCCCGGCAGTGAGCGGTCACACGCCGGGGAGAGCGCCGGCATCCAGTGCCTGGAGTGCCTGTCGGACGCTGGCGAGCCGCTTGTCGTCCCATTTGATCGCGGGGTTGGGTTCCAGGAACGCCGACGCGGTGCTGGCGATGCCCATGGCTGGCAGGGACCACTCGTCTGTGCCTGCCGCTCCGAACGGGCTCGCCTGCACCCGTTGCGCCGCTAGTTCGGGCATGGCCAAGGCCATGATGACCAGTCCGCGCATGGTGGCATCGATCAGCGTGGCCAGTGTCCTGAATGTGGCCCGGAGTTCGGGACGCAGCCGGTAGCCGAACAGGTCCGTCAGCTGCTCCCACGCCTTGGCGACCCGGTCGATGCGGCCTTGCTCGGACCGGGCAAGAACCGCCCGGACCTGGTCGCGCAACTCGCCATCGGCCAGGCTCATGAACGTCGCGTGCAGCGCGACGTAGGTCCGCCACTGCGCCGACCCGTAGAGGGCCTGGAAGTCGAGCAGCGACAACTGGCGGAACAGCTCCATGACGAGGCTGTGGCGGCCCTGAGGGGTCTTGAGCCAGTCCAGGTGCCCGGACACGATACGCCTGATCAGGCCGGTCTCGTCGTCGACGATCGTCGGCGGGATGGCCTCTTTCGCTAGCTCCTTCACCAGGTCGCTGAAGAACAAGTCCTTGTAGGGCCAGCGGCGGTAGACAGCGCTGCGCGCGACGCCGGCGTCGCGGATGACGTCCTCGAAGCCGATGTGCTCCAGGCTCACCGTCAGGCCGGTGCGGTGCACCATGACCACAGCGGCCTGGAGCATCCGCTGCTCGGTTTCCTTGTCCGACAGCCTGCGCCCCCTGCGGGCAAGGCCCGTGGGCGCCTGCGAGTGATCTCTCAACGTCCGCCCTGCTCTCCGCTCTCTGGACTCTAAGTATGGGACTTTAGACTCTATATCTCAAGCTCTACATCTCACATATTAGTGAGCGTACCCGCGCGGATGACACGCCGGGGCCGGCTCTACCGGGGCGCGGCTCACCGGGACAGGAGGAGACGATGGGAAGCTGGCCTTTCTCTGACAGCAGCCTGCGGGCCATGTACCGCGGGGGCCGGGCCAACGGGACAGCGCGCCGCCTCGCTCACCTGTGGGCGGCGGTATTCGGACTGGGGCTGATGCCAAAGCGCTGGGTGACCCTCGAGGTTGCCGGCCGCCGGTCGGGCCGGGTCGTCCGCTTCCCGCTGGCGATGGCCGACTGGAACGGTCAGTGGCACCTCGTGTCGATGCTCGGCGAGAACTGCAACTGGGTCCAGAACGTGCGCGCCGCGGACGGGCGGGCAACGCTTCGCCACCGGCGAGCTGTCGCGTGCCGGCTGGTCGAGGTACCGGTGAGCCAGCGCCCCCCGATCATCAGGCGCCACCTGGAGAAGGCACCGGGCGCCCGCCCGCACATCCCGGTCGGCCAGCACGCGCCCATGGCGGACTTCGGGGCCATCGCATGGCGCTACCCCGTCTTCCGGGTCGTTCCCCTCTCCCAGCCGGACAGCGCACCCAGCGCGGCTGCGCCAGCGGCCGGCGCCGATCAAGGACGGTGAGAAATGGCCAACATGAGCAATGACTGCGCCGGCCGGACGAGCGCCGTCACCGGCATCATCGCCATATCCAATGAGCCGGTCACCGAAGCGGCGTTCCGCACAGATCTGACGGGCAGGTGAGGTGAGTCATGGCAGGCAAGTCCAACCTCGCTGCCTCGCTAGGCGGCTGGAGCGCACGGCACCGCATCTCCGCCATTGCTGGCTGGCTGCTGTTTGTCATCGTGACAACGCTGGCCGGCGGCGCCGTGGGCCAGGTGACGATGACGCAAGCCGAGTACGGGACCGGTGAATCCGGTCGCGCACAGTGGCTCCTCACCAACGCAGGTGTCACCGGGCCAGCCCAGGAACTAGTGCTCGTGCACAGCGCCACCGCCATGGCTGACACGACAGACTTCCAGTCCGCCGTGCGCGCGGTCATCTCTGGCGTGCGGGCCACTGGGCAGGTTCAGGATGTCCGCGCGCCGGCTGTCTCCGCCAGCCGGCATGACGTGCTGATCCAGTTCGCGATGAAGGGCGACGCCGGCACCGCCGCCAACCGGGTGCAGCCGGTCCTGGCCGCGGTCAGCCAGGCCCAGGCCGCCCATCCTGGCGTGACCATCGAGGAGTATGGCGACGCAAGCCTCGGCAAGTGGTTCAACGACACGACGTTGAAGGATTTCCATCGCGCCGAATGGACTGCGGTGCCGCTGGCGCTTGGCATCCTGCTGGTGGTGTTCGGCGCGCTCCTGGCTGCTACCTTGCCGGTGGTGCTCGCGCTGACCGCCTTCCTGGCCGCCAACGGGCTGCTCGCGCTGATCAGCCATGCGATGCACGTGGACAGTTCGGCCAGTTCGGTGATGCTGCTGATGGGCCTGGCCGTGGGCGTCGACTACTGCCTGTTCTACCTGCGCCGCGAACGTGAGGAGCGCGCCGCCGGGCGGGACCGGCGGACCGCGCTGGACATCGCCGCCGCCACCTCCGGCCGGGCGGTGCTGATCTCCGGCCTGACCGTCACGGTGGCGATGGCCGGGATGTTCCTGTCCGGCATGCAGCTGTTCGCCGGCTTCGCCGTCGCGACCATCCCGGTCGTACTCATCGCCGTGGCCGGGTCGGTGACGGCACTGCCCGCGCTGATGTCTTTGCTCGGCGACAAGGTCGGGTTCGGGCGGGTGCCGCTTCCCGGCCGGATACGCCACCCCTCCCGCCAGAGCCGGATCTGGAACACGGTGCTGGACCGGGTGCTGGCCCGGCCCGGGATCTCCGCCGCCTTGGCGGCCGGCCTGCTGCTCACCCTGGCGGCGCCTGCCACCGGCCTGCACACCGAAGGCCTGAGCGTCCAGAAAATCCTTCCGCCCGGCACCCCCATCATCCAGAACTACGAGCACATCATGACCGCCTTCCCGGGCGGGCCTGCGCCGGCCATCGTCGTGGTCAAGGCACCCGGCATCACCTCGCCCAAGGTCCGCCAGGCGTTCGCCTCCTTCGAGCAGGCCGCCCAGCGCAGCGGGGAGATCGGCCAGCCGATCCAGGTGACGGTGTACAAGGGGGTGAACCTGGCCGAGATCCAGGTTCCGCTGGCTGGCGACGGCTCCGGTGCAACCTCGCGCCACGCGCTGACCACGCTGCGCGACACGATCGTGCCCACCACCCTCGGGAAGATCCCGGGCGGCCAGGCCCTTGCCGGCGGCAGCCTCGCGGCCTCCATCGACTTCAACAACCAGCTCCGGCGCGGCATCGTGCCGGTCTTCCTGTTCGTCATGGGCATCACGTTCATCGTGATGCTGGCCGCGTTCGGCTCGATCACGATCCCCGCGACCACCATCGCGCTCAACCTGCTGTCCGTAGGCGCCGCCTACGGTGCGATGGCCGCTGTCTTCCAGCACGGCTGGGGCACCGCGCTGATCGGCACCACAGCGCCAGGGGCGATCGAGTCCTGGGTCCCGCTCTTTGTCTTCGTCGTGCTGTTCGGCCTGTCGATGGACTACAACGTGTTCGTGGTCTCCCGGATCAAGGAAGCGCACGACCGCGGGCTGACCACCGCGCAAGCGGTCGCCCACGGCATCCGGACCACAGCCGGCGTGGTGACCAGCGCCGCAGTCATCATGGTCGCGGTGTTCGCGGTCTTCGGCACACTGTCACTGCAGCAATTCAAGCAGCTCAGTGTCGGCCTGGCGGTCGCCGTGCTGCTGGACGCCACGGTCGTCCGCGGTGTCCTGCTCCCGGCCGTCATGACCCTGCTCGGCGAGCACAACTGGTATCAGCCGCGCTGGCTGTCCTGGCTGCCGAAACCATCCGGCCCGCCCAGCCCTGGCGGCTTTACGTCCACGCCAGAGCCCCCACCTGCCACCCCCTCGGCTCATATTCGGCCTGCGCCAAGCCGCTGACGGTCCCGGCCGCGCCGGTATCAAGAACACTGTTCGCAG
>DPMS01000447.1 GCA_003541285.1 Actinomycetota bacterium | reverse complement strand
CACGTTTCCGCAGGTCAGACAGGGAGCCGCCTTGGGGAATCGAACCCCAGACCTACGCATTACGAGTGCGTCGCTCTATCCGACTGAGCTAAGGCGGCAGCGCCACCACCAGGGCGGCAGCGCAACGAGTCTACCGGTCCTGTAGCCCCGGCCGGCGAAGGATCATCTCCGGCCGGCACCGGCCGTGCCCGCCGGTCTGAGCTGGGTGCTGTCTGCTATGCGGCGCTGAGCCACTCTCCGAGAGCCTGGGTGACCAGGTCGGGCTGTTCGAGCGTGGACAGGTGCCCGCTGTCGGGAACCACGACCAGCTGAGCACCGGTTATCCCGGCGGCCATCTCGGCAGCCAGTTCCGGCGGAGTCAACGCGTCGTGCTCGCCGACGAGCACCAGGCTGGGACAGCTGATCGCGGCCAGATCTGGCCGCGAATCCGGCCGGGACATGATCGCCAGCTGCTGGCGGATGAACGCATCCGGTCCCGTCTCCTCGGCCATCAGCTGCACGATCCCCCATAGCTGCTTGCTCTCCAGCGCACTGGGTCTGACGAGGAGCGGCCATTGCTCGCCGGGGATCTCCGCGAACCGTCCCCCCCGGGTCTTTTCGATCTGCGTCTGACGTCGCGCGCGCTGCGCGGGCGTATCCGGGCGCGCGGAGGTGTCGAGCAGCGCGAGTTTCGCGACGCGCCCGCTCGCCTGGCGCATGATTTCCAGGGCGATGTAGCCGCCCATGGACAGGCCGGCCAGCGCGAACCGAGGTGGCGCGGCATCCAGGATGGCGCTGGCCATCTGCCCAACCGTCTCACCGCGGGTGTTGTCCGCCACCGTCACCGGCCCCGAACGCCACAGTGCGGGGAGTTGCTCCGCGTACAGCCGCGGCGAGCTAAGCAGCCCGGGCACAAGCACCAGCGGCAGCGCAGCTGGTGATCTGGCGCCGCCTGCCGGGGAACGCGCCTGGCCTTCAGCGTCAGCGCACATGGCGACCTCCGAAGGAACCCATCAGCGCCCTACGGGCAGATGGTTCCGTTGTGCGGCGTCTTCAGGCTGATCAGGTACTGGTCCACGGCCGTGTCCACGCAACCGCTGCCCTCCAGGTAGGCGGTGTGCCCGTCCCCGTTCCAGCCCAGCAGGATCCCCGACCGCAGGCCCTTGGCCAGCGCCTGCGCCCACCGGAACGGGGTGGCCGGGTCGCGGGTGGTGCCCACGACCAGGATCGGCGGCGCACCGGCCGCCCGCAGCGGCACCGGCGCCTCCCCCCGCAGCGGCCAGTACGCACAGGGCAGGCTGCCCCACATGATGGGTGCCCCGAACTGGGGCGCCGCTTTCGCGGCGACATCAGCCGCCGAACGCCACGCCGCCAGTGAGCGTGGCCACGGACGGTCCAGGCAGTTCACGGCCGTGTTCGCGTCCACCAGATTCGTGTAACGCCCGGTCGGCCCGCGCTCCACCAGCAGATCCCCGAGTTCGACCAGCAGCGTCCCGTTCCCGGCGAACGCGCCGGTCAGCCCGGCCCGCAGGTACTGCCAGTAGCTCTTGCTGTACAGGGCCGACGCGACGCCGTTCAGCAGCAAAGGCGCGCTGGCAGGCTGCCCGGCCACCTGGCTGGCCAGCGGCTTGCGCGCCGTCTGGTTCAGCAGGCCCTGCAGCCGGGCGATCCCGGCACCCACCGTCGAGTTCCCCAGCGGGCATGCGGCCCGCCGCAGGCAGTCCGCGGTGAACGACCGGAGCGCAACCTCAAACCCTTGCGCCTGGGCCACATTCATGCCGAACGCGGATTCATTGGGACTCACCGCCCCATCCAGCACCACCGCCCGCACATGCGAGGGGAACTCCTGCGCGTACCAGGCACCCAGGTAGGTGCCGTACGACTTGCCCAGATAGGTGAGTTTGGCGTCGCCGAGGGCGGCGCGCAGCACATCCATGTCGCGGGCCGCATTCCGGGTCCCGACGTAGGGCAGCAGCGCGCCGGACCGCTGCTCACAGCCATGGGCGAAGATCTTTGCCTGGGCGATGACGGCGGCAAGCTGCGCCGGCGTCACCGGGTTGTCGCTGGTCGCGAAGTAGGTGTCCAGTTGCTGCCCGGTCAGGCAGTGGATGGCCGGCATGCTGGCCCCGACCCCGCGCGGATCGAAACCAACCACGTCGAAGCGGGCTCGCACCGCGGCGGACACGACGCTGCGGGCCTGGAGCGCATAGGAGATCCCGGACCCGCCGGGCCCGCCCGGGTTGATCACCAGTGACCCGATCCGCCGCGCCGGGTTACTGGCGGGCAGCCGGATGACCGGCAGCGAGAACCGCCGCCAGGCGGGGCGNNTTTCCAGTTCAGCCGCTGAGCGTCGTAACCGGCGATCGTGGTCGGCAGCGCGGCAGGCGCCGTCGCCTGGCTGGTGCCCGACCCCGCTGGGGCCGGTGTCCTGGTCGTGCTCGGCTGTCCCGCCGTTCCCGTGGAGCAGCCGGCGATGAGCAGCGCCCCCGCCAGGATGGCCGCTGCGCGCCTCACCCCTGCCCGCCTGTGCCTGCCGCCCGGTCGCCGTATGCCGCCTCGTACGCCTGCCGGGATCCGCACACGCTCGCCCGGGTGCAGGCGCATTTGCGCCCGTCTGCCGACAGTTTCACCACGACCTTGCCCGAAGGAACGTTGTGCCCGGTGACCACGCCCGGACCCTCCGGCGTGTCAACCGCCTCGCCCAGCTTAGGCGCGTCGGCGCGGAAGTCCTGGTACAGCGGATGCTCGTATTTCAGGCAGCACATCAGCCTGCCGCACGCCCCGGCGATCCGCAGCGGGTTGACCGGCAGGTCCTGGTCTTTGGCCATCCGCACGGAGACTGGCTCGAAGTCCTTGAGGAAGGTGGAGCAGCACAGGTCCCGGCCGCACGGGCCGATCCCGCCCTGGAGCCTGGCCTCGTCCCGCGGCCCGATCTGCCGCAACTCGACCCGGCCACCGAGACGGCCGGCCAGTTCCCGGACGAGTGCGCGGAAATCGACCCGGTGCGGCGCGCTGAAGTACACGGTGAACACCGGCGGCGTATCGAGGTAGTCGACGCCGGTCACCTTCATCGGCAGGCCGTGATCGCGGATCAGCCGNNTCGGGTTCCGCGATGCCCGCGCAGACCGGCAGGCCGGCCAAGTCCTCATCCACCCACTGCGGCGCCCACACGCATTCGGCTACCTCGGGGCCCGCGTCGGTGGGCACGAGCACCTTTGTCCCCACGGTGGGCGAGTGTGGCCCCGGGTCGAGGTAGTACAGCCGTCCGTACCGCTCGAAACTGACGGCCATCATCATGCCCACCGCCCCAGACTACGGCGCGCCCGGGAAGATCGCTCCCCCGCCCGGCCCGGCGCTCGCGTGCGATCAGGCCGGCCCCTGGGCGGCCAGGGCCAGGGTCATCTCCTCGACTGCCAGCAGCGGGGCCACGTTGAGTTCCAGCCGTTCCCGGCAGGCCATGATGGCCTCGATCCGGCGGACTGTGACTTCCGGCCCGCTCGCCTCGGCCAGTTTCCGCACGTCGCGTTCGTGCCCGGCGCTGGCAAGCTCTACCTGCGCGCCGACCTGCACCGCCAGCACGTCACGGTAGAAAGCGGCCAGGTCGAGCAGGGCGCGGTCGAGCGCGTCGCGCTTGAGCCGTGTCCCGCGGGACTTCTGCCTGTCTTCGAGTTCCTTCATGGCGCCGGCCGAGCCCCGGATGGCCTTGGCCACCCCCTTGCCGGTCGAACCTTCGCCGAAAGCCCTGCGCAGAGCCTCTCGTTCGGGCGCATCCAGTTCCCTGGTCATCGCCGCCGCTTCGGTGTCCGCCGCCTTCACCAGCGCGGCAGCCACGGCGAACGCGGGGCCGATGCCGGTCAGCCGGGCGGGTACCGCCAGCACTTCGTCGCGCCGCTGTGCCGCCTCCGGGTCGGTGGCCAGCCGCCGCGCCCGGCCGATGTGTCCCTGCGCGGCCCGGGCGGCGGCCAGCGCCTGCTCCGGGTTCACCCCGTCCCTGGTCACAAGTAGCTGCGCAATCGCCGCCGAGGGCGGGGTGCGCAACGTGACCAGCCGGCACCGGGAGCGGATCGTGGTCACCAGTTCCTCCGCCGACGGCGCGCACAGCAGCCAGACGGTGCGCGGGGCGGGCTCCTCGATCGCCTTGAGCAGGGCATTGGCTGCCTGCTCGGTGGCCCGGTCGGCGTCCTCGAAGATCACCACCTGCCACCGCCCGCCCGAGGGCGCCCCCGCCGCGCGCAGCACCAGGCCACGGGTCTGCTTCACGCCGTAGGACAGCCCGTCCGGGCGCACCAGCAGCATGTCCGCGTGGGTACCGGCCATCACCTGATGGCAGGACGGGCAGTGCCCACAGCCGCCGTCGGGGCACAGCAGGGCGGCAGCGAACGCACGGGCCGCCACCGAACGCCCGGATCCCGGCGGGCCGGTGAACAACCAGGCATGGGTCATCCCGGTGGCGTGCTCGCCACGCAGAACGGCCGCGGCGGCCGTGGCTGCCTGGCGCAGCACGGAGACGACCTCGTCCTGGCCGACCAGGTCGCCGAGCACACCGCCGGGCACACCGCCGGGCGCTCCGCCGCCGGGCGCTTCACCACCAGCCACCGGGCCGCCAGTCATTCCAGGATGGCCGGGAAGTTGCCGGTGTTGTCCTCGGCCGCTGCCGGCACCGGGTCGGGCAGCATGTCGTGGATGGCCTCCTGGACCGCCCGGCTGATCTCGTCCGGTGGGCGGGTGGCGTCGAGGACCAGGTACCGATGAGGTTCCGCCGCGGCCTGCGACAGGAAGCCCGCCCGGACCCGGAGGTGGAAGTCGGCCGGCTCCGCCTCCAGCCGGTCAGCGGACGGGGCGCGCCGGCCCAGCCCCTCAGCCGGCTGCAGGTCGAGCAGGACCGTGAGGTCTGGCTTGAGGCCGCCGGTCGCCCACCGGTTCAGCCCCGCGATCTCCTCGATCGGCTGGTTCCGCCCCTGCCCCTGATAGGCAATCGAGGAGTCCACGAAACGATCGGTGACCACGACTGCCCCCCGCTCCAAGGCGGGTGCGATCACGGAGTCGACATGCTCGGCCCGGTCGGCTGCGTACATCAGCGCCTCCGCGCGGGGTGACAGGCCGGTGTGCGCGGTGTCCAGCAGCAATGCCCGCAACCGCATCCCGACCTTGGTGGCCCCGGGCTCATGGGTGGCGATGACGTCGTAACCCTGCTCGCGCAGCCAGATCGCCAGCAGCCGGGCCTGGGTGGTCTTGCCGGAGCCCTCGCCGCCCTCGAAGGCGATCAGCAGCCCGCGCCGCGGCTTGCGGCCGGTGCCGTTGGGATGGCCGGGCACCGGGGCGAACCGCTTGCCACGCAAGACGGCGAGCAGGTCGTCGCGGAGTGCGACTCCCCTGCGGTCATCCATGTGCCGGTAGGAGACCATCCCGAGCCACACCGCGATCGCCGCGGCGATGAGCAGCACGAAGTTGTAGCCGACGGCGTCGTAGTCCACAGAGCCGACATGCAGCGTGTTGGACCCGGTCGCGGCGTGCACCAGGGCGGTGAAAGCGCCTGCGAGCAAAGGCGCGATCGCGATCACCGCGAACAGGATGACCCGGATGCCGGACTGCAGGAACGCGAACGTCCGCCCCCGGGTGTCGTCGTCCACCTCCCGGCCGACGATGGTGTAACCGGTCACGTAGGCGATGCCGGCGAGCGCGCCCAGCAGGATCACCAGCAGGACGACCACCGGCAGGCTCGGGATCAGGCCGATGAGGAGAAGCGGCACGCTCGCGGCGACGATGGACAAGCCGAACAGGCGGCGCCGGCTGAAGCCCCGGAGCATGCGCATCCCCAGGAACATGCCGGCGGCCAGCCCGCCGAAGATCGAGGCGAACACGACACCCCAGCCGGCGCTGCCGCCGTTGAGTGTGTTCGTGATGTACGACGGGCCCAGGCCGACGACCACGCCCCCGGCGGAGAACGCACCGACCATGCCGATGACCAGCCCGCGGACCACCTCGTTCTGGCCGAGGAACTTCCACCCCTCCCAGATCATCTTGGCCACCGACGGCGCCGAGATGTGCTCGCTGACGTGCCGCTTGGGGATCTCCCGCAGCACGTAGATGGTGATCGCGGACACGATGAAGGTGGCGGCGTTGAAGTAGAGCGCCAGTTTGACCTGGTCAGTGGCGAAGTAGGGGGACAGCGACCCAAGGGACCGGCTGATCAGGGAGAGCAGCCCGAAGAACAGGCCGGCTATCGGGGCGGGGCCGAACGTGCCCAGCAGGCTGTACTGGTTCGCCTGCTCCAGCTTCTCCGGGGGCACCAGGTTCGGCACCGACGCGTCCTTGGCGGGCGTCCAGAACAGCGAGGCGCACGATGCCAGGAACTGCACCGCGTACATCCAGGTGAGCTTGTTGACGACGCCGAACGACAGGTCGAGCACGAGGGACAGGTAGAGGGTGGCGCGCAGGACGTCGCCGACGATCATGTTCAGCCGCCGGTCCAGCCGGTCCGCGACCGCACCGGCCAGCGGGCCGAGCAGCAGCGCCGGCAGCAGTGAGGAGAGCCAGACACCGCCGACGGCAGCAGCCTGCGCGGCGGCCCCTTTCCCTCCGGCCAGGGTGTTGGCGAGAGTGGACAGCGCGACCAGGCTGAGCCAGTCACCCAGGCTCGACAGCGACGTCGCGATCCAGAGCCGGCGGAACGGCTTGAGCGACAGCACGTTGACGTCCGCTGTGCTGGCGGGGGCCCGGAAGTTCACGGCGCTAGGGTATCCACCCCAGGCCCGCCGCGCCGCTCTCCTCAGCGGGATTGTCCTGTCTTGTGGTCATATATACCTGGTAGCTGTGCCTGCCAGCCCGTTTGGGCCGGCGGATCAGGGATGGCTGGGCGATGGTCCCGGTCAGGTCCCGGTGCGCCGCGAGCCACCGGAGCGGGACGGGGAACGTCCCGTGCCGTTGGCCTGGCGGGTGGAGGAACGCCCGGTGCCCGAAGCGCGGGCCGTCCGGCGCCGTGGCGTTGCCGGCCCCGCCGCGCGGCGTTCGGCGAGCAGTTCGACAGCGCGCTGCAAGGTGACCGACTCAACGTCATCGCCCTTGCGCAGCGAGGCGTTGGTCTCCCCATCGGTCACGTAGGGCCCGAAGCGGCCTTCCTTGATCACGATCGGCCGGCTGGTGGTGGGGTCCTCACCCAGCTCGCGCAGGGGCGCGGCCGCGGTCCGGCCGCGGCCCCGGGTCTTCGGCTGGGCGAACATCTCCTTGGCCTCGGCCAGGGTGAGGGTGAATATCTGTTCCTCGGTCTCCAGCGAGCGGCTGTCGGTGCCCTTCTTGACGTAGGGGCCGTACCGGCCGTTCTGCACGGTCACCTGCTCGCCGTCGAGTTCGCCGATGGTCCTGGGGAGGGTGAGCAGCCGCAGGGCGTCCCCGAGCGTCACCGTGTCCAGGGACATCGACTTCAGCAGGGAGGAGGTGCGGGGCTTGGCGGCCGAATCCTCGGGCAGCACCTCGGTCACGTACGGCCCGAACCGGCCGCTCTTGGCGACGATCTGGTACCCGGTGGCCGGGTCGGTGCCGAGCGGGACGTCCCCGCTGGGCAGGGCGAAAAGCTCCGCCGCGCGCTCGGCGGTCAGCTCGTCGGGCGCGGTGCCTTCCGGCACGTTCACCCGCTCCCCGTCCCGCTCCAGGTAGGGGCCGTAGCGGCCGACCCGCACCACGATGTCGGTGCCATCCAGCGGGAACGAGCTGACGTCCCGGGCATCGATATCACCGATGTCGCTGACGAGTTCCTTCAGGCCCTCCTCGTGGGCCGCCCCGTTCCCGTCCGTGCCGAAGTAGAAGCGGCGCAGCCAGGGGACGCGTGCCGCCTCCCCGCGCGCGATCTCGTCGAGCGCCTCTTCCATCCGGGCGGTGAAGTCGTAGTCCACCAGGTGGGTGAAATGACGCTCCAGCAGGTTGATGACGGCGAAGGCAAGGTAGGAGGGAACCAGCGCGGTGCCTTTCTTGAACACATATCCCCGGTCGAGGATGGTGCCCAGGATGGAGGCGTAGGTGGAGGGCCGCCCGATCTCCCTGTCCTCCAGTTCCTTGACCAAAGTGGCCTCGGTGTAGCGGGCAGGCGGCCTGGTCGCGTGCCCGGCCGGCGTCAGTTCCCCGGTCAGCGGGTCACCCTCGGAGAGCGGGGGCAGGCGGCGCTCCCGGTCGTCCCGCTCACCGTCGCCCTCCACGTCCTCCACGTACGCCTTGAGGAAGCCGTGGAAAGAAATGATCTTGCCGGAGGAGCCGAACTCGGCTTCCTCGCCGGCCGAGGAGTTCCCGGTGATCCGCACCGACACCGACTCCCCGGTGGCGTCTTTCATCTGCGAGGCGACGGTGCGCTTCCAGATCAGCTCGTACAGGCGCAGTTCATCGCCGGACAGCCCGGCCCGGGCGGGGGTCCGGAAACGGTCACCGGCGGGCCTGATCGCCTCGTGCGCCTCCTGCGCGTTCTTCACCTTGCTGGTGTAGACGCGCGGTGCGTCGGGCACGTACTCCGCCCCGTACAGTTCCCTGGCCTGCGCCCGGGCAGCGTTGATCGCGGTCTGCGACAGCTGGATGGAGTCCGTCCGCATATAGGTGATGTGGCCGTTCTCGTAGAGCCGCTGCGCCACCGACATCGTGTACTTGGCGGAGAAGCCGAGCTTGCGGGAGGCCTCCTGCTGCAAGGTGGTCGTCCGGAACGGCGCGTACGGCGAACGCCGGTACGGCTTGCGCTCGACGCTCTTGACCCGGAACGGGACACCGTCCAGCCGTGCCGCCAGTTCGCCCGCGTCCAGCCGGTGGCTCACCCCCGGCGGGACCGCCGGGGCGGCTTCCTGCGTGTCAGCGGCCACGCCGGACAGGTACAGCAGGTCAGGGTTGCGTAGTTCGCCGGTGGGGGCGAAGTCACGGCCCTGCGCCACCCGGCGGCCATCCACCGCGACCAGCCGGCCGGGGAACGACGGGATGTCCTCGGGATCGGGTTCTGGGCGGTCAGGGGTGAAGATGGCTTCCAGGTCCCAGTAGCTGGCCGGGCGGAACGCTATCCGTTCCCGCTCCCTGGCCACCACCAGCCGGGTGGCGACCGACTGGACACGGCCGGCGGACAGCCGTGGCATGACCTTCTTCCACAGCACCGGCGAGACCTCGTACCCGTACAGCCGGTCCAGCACCCGCCTGGTCTGGTAAGCGTCGACCAGCCCGCTGTCGAGTTCGCGGGGGTTGGCGACGGCCTGGGCTATCGCCTCCGGTGTGATCTCGTGGAAGACCATCCGGCGGGCGGGCACCTTGGGCTTGAGCTCTTCGAGCAGATGCCAGGCGATCGCCTCGCCCTCGCGGTCCTCATCAGTGGCCAGCAGCAGTTCGTCGGCGTCGGCGAGGAGGTGCTTGAGCTTGGACACCTGCGGCTTCTTGTCCGCGGGCACCACGTAGAGGGCTTCGAAGCCCTCGTCCACGTTGACCCCGAGCCTCGCCCAGGACTCTTTGCGGTATCTGGTCGGGATCTCGGCTGCCTTGTCGGGCATGTCGCGGATGTGACCGATGCTCGACTCCACCACGTACCCCGACCCGAGGTACCCGGCGATGGTGCGCGCCTTGGCCGGTGATTCCACGATGACAAGACGGTGGCCGCCGTTTCCGCTGGTGGCGCCCCGTTTGCCAATCGCGCCCTTACCGGCGCTGCCCTTCGTTGCTGGCACGCTCCTCACCCTCTAGCCCGGTACCCTGCACCGGCTCGTGTCATGCTCTCCAACTCCCAGGCCCCATCGCCGTGTTCCCGGCGGACAAGCCGCGGTCTCCGGGGACGACCGATTTCGCCAGACCGATTGAACCACCGCGCCCCCCGCGCACAATAAGACTGATGGCCGAGTACTCCTACCTCGTGCTCCACTTGCCGCGCGGAACGTCACGGGATGCCGCGCGGCGCATCCTGGCCGATCATGCAGAGTACGGGGACTGGGAACTCGCCAGGCTCCGTCTGAACGCAGACGGAAGCAGGAAAGCCACCCTGCGCCGGCAGATCATACGCCCCGTCCGCACTCTATGACCAAGTCGGCCGTGTGAGCATACCCAGCCTGGCGGGGAAGGCAAGGGCCGGACGGGCATGATTCAGCCTGCCAGGCGGGCACCCGGCCCCGCACTGCGGCAGCGGCAGGGATGGCGGCGGCCACGACCGGGCCGGCACTGCGGGGGCAAATCCGGCTGATCGTGGCCGCCTGAGCGGGGCAGTCGCCGCGGCCGGGTTCGCACGAGGGTGCCCTCGCCGTCGGCCGACCGCGGGTCGCGACCGTTCACGAGATCAGGCGCAGCATGTGTGCTAGCCCCGTGGACCGACCCCGCACGCTGTGTCACGCTAGCACTACTCGCTGTGCGCATGAGGGATTTTCGGAAAGCGTCAGCAGCGGTCGAGGAAGCCGTCGAGCACCCGGACGCCGAAACGGAGCGCATCCACCGGCACCCGCTCGTCCACGCCATGGAACATGCCGAAGAAATCAAGGTCAGCGGGCAGGCGGAGGGGCGCGAACCCGAAACACCGGATGCCGAGCCGGCTGAAGGACTTGGCATCGGTCCCGCCGGACATGCAGTAGGGCACAGCCCGGGCGCCGGGGTCCTCGGCCAGCAGCGCAGCTGTCATGGCCGCGCACAGGTCGCCGCCGAAGGTCGTCTCCAGCGCTATGTCGTGGTGGATGAACTCGCGCCGGACCCCCGGTCCCAGCATGCTGTCCAGCTCGGTGAGGAACTCCTCCTCGCAGCCGGGCAGGAACCTGCCGTCCACGTCCGCAGTCGCCACGCCGGGCACGACATTCACTTTGTAGCCCGCGTTCAGGATCGTGGGGTTGGCGGTGTTGGTGAGGGTTGCCCCGATCATCCGGGCCAGTGGGCCGAGCTTCCCGAGCACCTCACGCCAGGCGTTCGGGGAAAATTCGGTGCCCAGCGCCTCGCAGGCGGCCTCCATGAACGCCTGCGCGGACGGGGTGAACCTGGCGGGCCACTGGTGACGGCCGATCCGGGCGACCGTTTCGGCGAGTTCGGTGACCGCGTTGGCCGGCTGGATGAGCGATCCGTGCCCGGCCGTCCCGTGTGCGGTCAGCCGCAGCCAGGCCATGCCCTTCTCGGCGGTCTGCACCAGGTACAGGCGCTGCCCCCCGATCGTCGCGCTGAACCCGCCGACCTCCCCGATGGCCTCGGTGACGCCCTCGAACAGTTCCGCGTGGTTCTCCGCCAGCCAGCGCGATCCCCAGGTGCTCCCGGCTTCCTCGTCGGCGAGGAAGGCGAGCACCACGTCGCGTGGCGGGCGGCGGCCCTCCCGCATCCGCTGCCGCACCACCGCCAGGATCATGGCGTCCATGTCCTTCATGTCCACCGCGCCCCGGCCCCACACCGACCCGTCGGAGATCTCGCCCGAGAACGGGTGCACGGTCCAGTCCGCCGGATCGGCCGGGACGACGTCGAGGTGCCCGTGGACGAGCAGGGTCGGCCGGGACGGGTCCTCACCCGCGATCCGCGTCATCACGCTGGTCCGGCCCGGATGGGACTCAAGCACCAGCGGCTCCAGGCCGACGTCGTCGAGCAGGGCGGCGACATGCTCGGCTGCGAGGCGCTCGCCAGGACCCGAGTGGTCCCCCCGGTTGCTGGTGTCGATCCTGATCAGGTCGCTGCACAGAGCGGCGACCTCGTCTTCGGCGGTCAGGGCCGCGCTCGCTGGATGCTCGGTCACCTGCCCATCGTCGCATCTGCGGCCCAGCGAGCCGGGTGCCTCGGCACTCTTCGCCGTGAGCCGCCGGATTTGCTATCGTGAGGCGGCCGACACGGGTTCTGCCGTGCTACGGCACACGTCCGGGTGGCGGAATAGGCAGACGCGCTAGCTTGAGGTGCTAGTGCCCGTTAAGGGCATGGGGGTTCAAGTCCCCCCTCGGACACGTAATTTCCCTATGAGTGGCCGTTTGCGGGCAGGCTGAAGCGTCACCCGAACCTCGCCTTGGTCGGCGCGGGTGCTTTGAACTCTTGGCCCTCCTTTCTTGCCTGCCTGTGTCGCTGGAATGTCAGTGTCAGCCGACAGTGACGGTCACGGCGTCCGCGTCCTCAGTGTCAGCTTGCAGGGTCCGGTTCTGCGGATCGTAGGTGAGCGTGCAGCCGCTGGAGCGCAGGTGATCGATCAGTGCCGCGGCTTGCGCGGGACTGGCAATCTGCCCGGCCTGGCCTAGACGCCCAGGGTCGTGTTCGTGGCTGGCGAGCAGGATGGCCAGAGCTGCCAGGTGGGGCAGGATCTGGTCCTCGCGAATATAGGAGTTCCTGGCCCGGGTGGAGTCGGGGCGGGTGGCGCTGGTGTAGCCGTGGCGGCACCGGTAGGCCGGGTGCCCGTTGGACCAGGAGGATTCCAG